>NZ_DDHH01000091.1:0-26013 GCF_002338015.1 Rhizobium sp. UBA1881 | reverse complement strand
GGCCGGCAGGCCAGAGGGGGGTATCCCACCCGCTGAGCCTGCGATAATGCGCTGACCAACTCCGTCACCCGCACCGCACTGCAACCATCTTAACCACGCCCTTACCGCACCATCCGCACCCCACCACCAACCGGCCGCGCGACCTCGCCAAGCATATCGGAAACCGACTGCCGCACCAGCCCGGCCAGCCTCGCCACTGCCGGCGCGCTCTCCGCCTCCGCCCGGTGCAACACGAGGCCGAGCCCCTGCAATTCCGGCAGCGCCAATTCTTCCGCCATGAGCGGCCGCACCTTCGCGGGCAGGCCGACCGGCGTGCGCAGCGTGATGCCGAGCCCCGCCGCCGTCGCCGCCCACAAGCCGCCGAGGCTGGGGCTCACAAAGGCGAGCCGCCAGGAAATCCCCGCCGCATCCAGCGCCTTGGTCGCCGCGTTCCGCATCAGACAGGGCGCCTCGAGTGCCGCCAGCGGCAGCGGCTCTCCACTCGCGCGGTCCCACCCCGATGCCACGGCGGCCGAGCCGATCCAGCGCATCGGCACCTCGCCGATCCGGTCGCAATGCGGCGTCAGCGTCCCGTCGCTCCAGGCAAGCGCGAGGTCGAGCTTGCCCGATGTCACCCGCTCGATCAGCTCGACGTTGCGCACCACGCGCGCCTCGACCCGCACTTTCGGATGCGCCCGTGCGAAACGGCCGAGCACATCAGGCAGCAGCGTCTCGCCGAAATCCTCCTGCAGCCCAAGCCGCACCCAGCCCTCCAGCTCGACGCTGTGCACGGCCGCCGCCGCCTCGTCGTTCAGCTCCAGCAGCCGGCGGGCATAGCCGAGCATGGTCTCGCCGGCATCGGTCAGCGCCAAGCCGCGGCCGGATTTGCGGAAGATCGGCGTGCCCGCCTGCTCCTCCAGCTTCTTCAGTTGCGCGCTCACAGCCGAGGTCGAGCGCCCGAGCCGGTCGGCGGCGCGCGCGAAATTGCCGAGCTCCATGCCGGTGACGAAGGTTCTGAGAACGTCGAGGTCGAAGATCGTCCGGCGCATCTGATAGTCCATTTTTTCAGGATCAATGATCCATTATATTCTGATTTTCTGCATTATCGTGCCGTGCGATCCTCTCCCTGTCAACATCAGAGAAAAGGAGGCACAACATGCCCTTCACTCGTATCTCGCTTCTGAAAGGCAAGTCGCCGGATTACATCGCGGCCCTCTCCGAGAGCCTCCACCGCGCCATGGTGGAAACCTTCAACGTACCGCCGGCCGATCGCTTTCACATCATCCACCAGCACGATCGGGGCGAACTGATCTTCGACCGCAACTACCTCGCCGGCCCGCGCTCCGACGATTTCGTGCTGATCGCCATCACCGCCGGCAAGCCGCGCACGGCGGAAGCGCGCACCGCATTCTTCAAGCGCGCGGTCGAACTGCTCGGCCAGTCGCCGGGCCTGCGGCCTGAGGATGTGATGATCGTCGTCAACACCACGGCGCCGGACGAATGGTCCTTCGGCAATGGCGGGCAGCAGATGCTGGAGCCCGGCTGGGAAATTCGCGCGATGGAGACCGCGCCATGATCGCCATGCAATACGCTTTCACCCTGCCCGCCGATTACGACATGGCGATCATCGACCGCCGCATCCACGACAAGGGCCCGATAACCGACGGCTTCCCCAAGCTCGGCTTCAAGGCCTATCTCACGGCGCGCAAGGGCGAACTCGGCGCAACCGACAATCTCTATGCGCCCTTCTATCTCTGGCGGCATCCTGATGGCGCGCGCGACTTCCTCTGCGGCCCCGGCTTCGAGGCCGTCAACCAATCCTTCGGCCGGCCGCAGGTAGCGACGTGGATTGTGTGGCATGGCGATGTGGCGCCGGATGCGACGAAGGCGCGCTTCGCGACACGTGAGATATTGCCGCTGGGCACTGAGGTGTCGCTCGCATCCGTTCGCGAGAGCGAAACCGACCGCGCCCGTGCTGTGTTGGACGAGACGGGCGTGCTCGCCTCCGTCGCGGCCTTCGATCCTTCAAGCTGGACGATGGTGCGCTTTGCGCTACACGCGGACACACCCGCTGTTTCGCCGTCGACACGGGTCTATCGTGTCGGCCACGTGTCGCTGTCCTGACAGATTATCGCGGAAGAGGGCCTTCGAAAGCGGCAGGTACTGGACTGGATTGCTGATCGAGAGGTCGGTGGGCGCGTTACCCCCCTCTGCCCTGCCGGGCATCTCCCCCACAGGTGGGGAGATTGGCTGGGCGCTGCCGCTCGCTCCAACATCAACGTTTGGATGGGGCGCAAGCCACGAGTCGATCTCCCCCCTTGTGGGGGAGATGTCCGGCAGGACAGAGGGGGTTATCCCGCCCACCAAGCCCGCCATGATGCTCGAACCACAGTCCCCAACATCATCCTCTCCGCGAGCCCACCCTCGCGATCAACCAAGACCGCACCACCAACCCAACAACAAAAAAACCCGCCACCTCATCGAGGCAGCGGGTCCCAATTCAATCAAACCAAATCCGGATCAAAACCCGCTCTGGCCGTCCGAACCGATATAGGCGATGCGCAGCATGTTCGTCGCACCCGGTGTCCCGAGCGGCACGCCGGCCGAGATGATGATGCGGTCGCCGGGCTTGCCGAAGCCTTCGTCGGCGACGATGCGGCAGGCGCGGTTGACCATGTCGTCGAGGTCGGTCGCGTCATGGGTGACCACACAGTGCAGCCCCCAGACAATGGCGAGGCGACGCGCGGTCTGGATAACCGGCGACAGCGCCAGGATCGGCACCTGCGGACGCTCGCGCGAGGCGCGCAGGCCCGTCGTGCCCGACGAGGTGTAGCAGACGATGGCCGACAGGCGCAGCGTTTCGGCGATCTGGCGGGCAGCCAGCGAAATCGCGTCGGCGCCGGTGGCTTCCGCCTGGGCGCGCTGCGCGTAGATGATGCCAGGATAGTGCGGCTCGCGCTCGATGGTGCTCGCGATCGACGCCATCGTCGAGACGGCTTCAACCGGATAATCGCCGGAAGCGGATTCAGCCGAGAGCATGACGGCGTCGGCGCCTTCGAAAACGGCGGTCGCAACGTCGGAGACTTCGGCGCGGGTCGGGACCGGCGCCGAGATCATCGATTCCAGCATCTGCGTGGCGACGACGACAGGCTTGCCCGAACGACGGCAGGCACGGATCAGCTGCTTCTGGATGCCGGGAACGGATTCGAGCGGCATTTCGACGCCGAGGTCGCCACGGGCAACCATGAGTGCGTCGGAGAGCTCGATGATCTCTTCGATCCGCTCGATCGCCTGCGGCTTTTCGATCTTCGCCATCAGGCCGACGCGGCCGCGGGCGATCTTGCGCACTTCGACCAGATCTTCCGGACGCTGCACGAAGGAGAGCGCCACCCAGTCGACGTCATCAGTTGCGAGAACCGCATCGAGGTCGGCGCGGTCCTTGTCGGTCAGGACGCCGGCGGTGAGGATCGTGTCGGGAAGGCTGACGCCCTTGCGGTCGGAAATCCGGGTGCCGGAGATGACGGTCGTGACGATGCTCTTGCCGTCGCACTTTTCAGCGCGCAGCGCCAGCTTGCCGTCGTCGATCAGCAGGCGGTCGCCCGGCTTAACGGCTTCGAGAATTTCAGGATGCGGCAGGAACACGCGGTTCTTGTCGCCGGGGGTGTCGTTGTTGTCGAGCGTGAACGTGTCGCCCGGCTTCAGGTCGACCTTGACATCGGCGAACTTGCCGACGCGCAGCTTCGGACCCTGAAGGTCGGCGAGAATGCCGATCGGGCGGCCGCTGCGTGCTTCGACGGCGCGGATGCGCTGGATCAGCGTGCGCATCGTGTCATGGCTCGCATGGCTCATGTTGATGCGGAAAACGTCGGCACCGGCCTGGTGCAGCTTCTCGATCATCGCTTCTTCGGACGAGGCGGGTCCGAGCGTTGCGAGGATTTTTACTTTGCGGTTACGCTTCATCAGTTCGGACTTTCCTGGGTGCCTGGGGTATCGGAAAGTTGAACCATCCAGCTGCCCTGGCGGCCCGTGTCATATTCCTTGAACCCCATCTTCTGATAGCCACGGGCGTAGCAATCATTGACGCCCGTGATCTTGAATTCGTTCTCCGCCACGCACATCTGCACGTCGCCCGTCCATCGTCCTCCCCGGGCGGCGTCTTCGGCGTAGAGGTAGTAGTAGCGAGACTGAAGCTCTCCCTCGATCAATGTCGCGCAGGTCGTTGCCGGGACCTGCCACCAGCCTTCGGTCATCCAGCCGTCCTTGGCCCGATATCCGATCGCCACGCCGACTAGATTCTGCGTACCGTTGCAGACGCGGAAATCAGCGCGCGCCACATCGGCAATAAAGAACGGCGAGAACGCCGCGAGAACAAAAAGAGCAAAACGGGCAAGCGGCCCGGAACGCGTAAGGAAACATGGCGCGGTCTGGATCAACACGACTTCCAATTGGCTCCCGGTTATTCGTTGTCGTGCCTTCTTGCGCTGCCTCCCGGCGAAAGTCAACGCAATGCTAATCGATTATATTTCTGACATCAAACAAGAGGCGCACTCGCTGCTGCATGGATCGCGCGGAGATTGCCGGGCTGGCACTAAGTGTTTGCCAGGTGTTTGATTACGGTGCGCGCTTGAACCCTTCCCCTGCCCGTGCGATCAGAGACACGCTTGCAAACATTCAACGGCATTGTCCTCGATGAACGACTTCCAATCCTTCGAAATTCTAGGTGGACATCATGACAGGGGTATGGTGCTCCTGGGTGACCATGCAATGAACCGCCTGCCGGAACGCTATGGCAGCCTGGGCCTGCCCGAGAGCGCCTTCGCCCGCCACATCGCCTATGACATCGGCATCGAGGGGCTGACGCGGGCGCTGTCTGAAAAGCTTGGTGTGCCCGCGGTGCTCGGCGGCTTCTCCCGCCTGCTGATCGACCCGAACCGGGGCGAGGACGACCCGACGCTGATCATGAAGATCTCCGACGGCGCCATCATTCCGGGCAATCACCCGATCACCCAGGAAGAGTGGAACGACCGCATCGCCAATTTCCACCGCCCCTATCACAATGCCGTCAGCGAGACGATTGCGAAGGTCGCGGCCGCCACCGGCAAGGCCCCTCTGGTGCTCTCGCTTCACTCTTTCACGCCCGCCTGGAAAAACGTGCCGCGCCCATGGCACGCCGCCGTCTTGTGGGACAGCGACCACCGCGCTGTCGCCCCGCTTCTTGACTTGCTGCGCGCCGATCCCGATCTGGTGATCGGCGACAACGAGCCCTATGATGGCGCGCTGAAGGGTGACACCATGTACCAGCATTGCATGGTCACGGGCATCCCGCATGCGCTGCTGGAGGTCCGCCAGGACCTGATCGGCGACACGGCAGGCCTCGCCGCCTGGGCCGACCGGCTGGCGCCGATCTTCGCGACCATGAACGCCGACCCGGCGCTGCATCGCTATGAGGTGCACGCCTCGCGCACCGGCCCATACTGAGAAGAGGAGAGCGACATGACCACGCTCAGCAAGGAACAACAGACCGAATTCGAAGCCGCCGCTTTCCGCCGCCTCGTCGCGCATCTGCGTGAACGCACCGACGTGCAGAACATCGACATGATGAATCTGGCCGGCTTCTGCCGCAACTGCCTGTCCAACTGGTACAAGGACGCGGCCGATGCCGATGGCGTCGAATTGACGAAAGACGAGGCCCGCGAGATCGTCTACGGCATGCCCTTCGACGAGTGGAAAAGCCGCTACCAGACCGAAGCGACGCCCCAACAAAAAGCCGCATTCGAAAGCAACAACCCGCACAAATGAGCCCCGGCTCTGTCGAATAGGCTTGACCCCGGCTGATCTTCACGGCAGTCAACGCCATCCGAATTTTTATCCCCCTAGCAGGAGAACACGATGTCTGATGCCCACGGCGTTGCCCGCGACCAGCTTCGCGCTTTCATCGAGCGCATTGAACGGTTGGAAGAAGAAAAGAAGACCATCGCCGACGATATCAAGGACGTCTACGGTGAAGCCAAGGGAACCGGCTTCGACACCAAGATCCTGAAAAAGGTCATTGCGCTGCGCAAGAAGGATGAGCAGGAGCGTCTCGAGGAAGAAGCGATCCTCGACACCTATCTGGCCGCCCTCGGCATGATCGAAGGTCCGGCAGAAGCCTGATCCTTCGTTACGATCAATACGATCGAACCAAACAAGAAAGCCGCCGGGTCGCCCCGGCGGCTTTCTTTTTGTCTCTCTGTCCCGGCGATCAGCCGAGCTGTGTGACGTAGCGAACGTCGAGATAGGCGTTGATCGCTTCCGAGCCGCCTTCGGTGCCATAGCCCGAATCCTTGATGCCGCCGAACGGCACTTCCGGCAGGGCAAGGCCGTTGTGGTTGATCGACAGCATGCCGGCTTCGACGCGACGGCCAAGTGCCTGCGCGGTGGCGCTGGAGCTGGTGAAGGCGAAGGAGGCCAGGCCGAACGGCAGGCGGTTCGCCTCGGTGATCGCATCATCGAGCGTCGAGAAGCGGTTGATGATGGCGAGCGGGCCGAAGGGCTCCTCGTTCATCACGCGCGCCGAAAGCGGCACGTTGGCAAGAACCGTCGGCTCGAAGAAGTTGCCGGTGTTACCGATGCGGCGGCCGCCGGTCTTCAGTTCAGCGCCCTTCGAGACGGCGTCGTTGATCAGCTCTTCGAGAGCCGGGATGCGGCGCTCGTTGGCGAGCGGGCCCATCTCGACGCCTGCGTCGAGGCCATTGCCGACCTTGACCGCCTGGGCGGCCTTGACGAAGCCATCCGTGAACTGGTCCATCACGCCGTCCTGCACCAGGAAGCGCGTCGGCGCGACGCAGACCTGACCGGCATTGCGGAACTTCGAGCCGGCCATGATCGACACGGCCTGATCGACATTGGCGTCATCGAACACCATGACCGGGGCGTGACCGCCAAGCTCCATCGTCGCCCTCTTCATGTGCAGGCCGGCCAGCGCCGCCAGCTGCTTGCCGACGGGCGTCGAGCCCGTGAACGAAATCTTGCGGATGACGGGGTGCGAAATCAGATATTCGGAGATCTCGGCCGGAATGCCGTAGACGAGGTTGACGACACCATTGGGAATGCCGGCATCGGCGAAGACGCGGATCAGCTCGGCCGGCGATGCCGGGGTTTCCTCGGGCGCCTTGACGATGATCGAGCAGCCGGCGGCGATAGCGGCCGAAAGCTTGCGCACCACCTGGTTGATCGGGAAGTTCCACGGCGTAAACGCCGCGACCGGGCCGACCGGCGACTTGATCGCCAGCTGCGTGACATTCGGCGCACGCGACGGAATGACCTGACCATAGGTGCGGCGCGCCTCTTCGGCGAACCAGTCGATCACGTCGGCGGCGCCGGCGATTTCAACGAGCGACTGCGCCAGCGGCTTGCCCTGCTCGCGCGTCATCATCCAGGCGATGGTTTCCTTGCGCTCGCGCAGCAGGTCCGCGGCGCGGCGCATCATCTTCGAGCGGTCGAAGGGCGAGGTATCGCGCCAGACGCGGAAGCCCTTGTCGGCTGCGGCGAGTGCTGCGTCGAGATCCTCGCGGGAGGCATGCGGAATGGTGCCGATGGTCTCACCCGTGGCCGGGTCGGTGACGGGCAGCGTCTTGCCGGAGGCGGCATTCTTCCATTCGCCGTCAATGAACAGCTTCACATCGGGATAGGTCTGCATGATTATTCCTTGTCGTCTTCATCAAATCAATTTGTCGGACAGCGAACGGCGAGCCGGGGGCGCGCTCCGCACATGCCTCATATAGGCCGAACGGATGCTGTTTCTCAGAGCATGCGACGTTATAAACCGAAATGGGCCTGTGTCTCCCCCCAATCGGTCATGCCACTTATGCCAAAAGCTCTACGCCAAAAGCTCTACGATTGCAGGACTTTGATCGCCCCGCCGATTGCGGTAGTGATCGGGAGATCGCAGGAGGATTGGAATGGATGAGGTCGGCTGCATCATCGCCGGTGCCGGCGTAATCGGGCTGGCGATCGCGCGCGAAGCGGCGATGCGCGGTCTGGAGACGCTCGTCATCGAGGCCAACCCGATGATCGGCATGGAGACCAGCTCCCGCAATTCAGAAGTCATCCACGCCGGCATCTATTACCCACCGGGATCGCTGAAGGCACGACTCTGTATTGAAGGCCGCGGGCGGCTCTATCGCTACGCCGAAGACCGGCGAATCCCTCACGCCCGCTGCGGCAAGTTCATCGTCGCGACCAGCCACGCGCAGGTCGAAAAGCTCGAAGCCATCCGCATCAAGGCGGCCGAATGCGGCGTCGATGATCTGGTGCTGATCTCCGGCGAGGAAGCGATGGCCCGCGAACCGGCGCTGAGCTGCGTCGCCGCCCTCGTCTCGCCCTCGACCGGCATCGTCGACAGCCACGCGCTGATGCTCGCCTTGCGCGGGGATGCCGAGGAGCACGGCGCCTTCATCGCCCTCAACACCGAGATCGTGTCAGGCGAGGCCGCCGACAACCGCTTCGTCCTGCGCACCCGAGACCGGTCAAGCGGCGAAGAATACGACGTGGCCTCGCGCCATTTCATTAACGCCGCCGGCCTGCACGCCAACGATCTTGCCCGCCTCGTTTCGGGCTTCGACCACGGAACGGTGCCGAAGCTCCACCTCGCCAAGGGCAACTACTTCGCCGCCCCGACGCGCAACGTCTTCTCGCGGCTGATCTACCCGGTACCGGAGGATGGCGGCCTCGGTGTACACCTGACCATGGACCTCGGCGGCTCCATCCGCTTCGGGCCCGATGTCGAGTGGATCGACGCGATCGACTACGAGGTCGATCCCACGCGCTGCGAGCGGTTCTACGACGAGATCCGCCGCTACTGGCCCGGCCTGCCCGACAACTGCCTGCAACCGGCCTATAGCGGCATCCGCCCCAAACTCTCGGGCCCCGGCCAGCCCGCCGCCGACTTCGCCATTCACGGCCCTTCCGTCCACGGCGTCAGCGGCATGGTGCATCTCTACGGCATCGAGAGCCCGGGGCTCACCTCGTCGCTTGCAATCGCCGAACACGTCATGTCCGAGATCGCCGGCTGAAAGGTGGCGCACAGCCTCCGTCTCCAACCTTCGGATAGTGGTTTCACCGCGCAATTCGCGGTAGATTGTACAATCAGAGGAGCAACTTGCGGAGCGCATTCCGTGAAAACGATTACCGACAAGGAACTCGCCGAGCGCCTACGCCAAGCGCTTACGATTCTCGACAACAGCATGCCCTCAAGCAAACGCGCGCTCAACATCTACGAGATGGTGATCCGGGTGCTCGATACCGGCGCGCGCGTGCTCGAGGACGAGCAGTTTCGCACGACCGCCAACGACAATCCCGGCAAGCCCTGAACCGGGCGTGACGCCCTACCCCTTGATCCGCGCCAGCACGCGATCGAGCGCCGCGATCAATGCGCCGCTGCCGCCCTTGTGGTCGAAATCCTCGAACACCTGCTCGTTCAAGCCGCCCTTGGTGGAGAACTCCTGCTTGAGTTGATCAAGCGGCGTCTCGCCATGCTTGACCGCCTGCTGCGCGAGGCTGAGGAACAGCGGCGCCAGATAAGCCCGCGCCTTGTCCGCAGGCATCCCCTGATCGGCGAGCCAGCCGGTCGTGCGATCGAGAATGCCGAAATAGGTGGCCATTAGCGCGCTTGCGGCCGCCAGCAGATCATACTCCGCACGCGTCTCGCAGGCGACGGCACTGCCCAGCGCCGAGAAGATCGCGGCGACCGTCTCACTCTCAGGATAGATCGCCGTCACCCCGGCGCGCTCGGCAACGAAGGGCAACGGAATGGCCTGGGTGATCGTAACAGGCGCATCGATCCAGTCGTCGAGCTTAGCCCGGTCCGTCGCCGCGACAACGCTGACGACGCACTGCCCGGCACGAAACCGCAAGCCCTTGATCACCTCCTCGGCGACCTGCGGCCGGATGGCCAGGAACAGGATATCGGCGGCATCGACCACGGCCTGGTTGTCGGCGCCGATCTCGACGAGCGGCGACGATGCCGCAAGGCGCGCCGCGATCTCGCCGTTGCGGGGCGAGACGGTGATCCGCGACAGATCAAGCGACGAGCCGAGCATCCCCTTGACCATGGCCTCGGTGATCGTCCCCGTGCCCACGAACCCAATCTTCATCACCGCTCTCCCTTCGAAGTCGCGCATCCCGCGCCACCAACAAAAAACCGCCGGATCGCTCCGACGGTTCTGATTGTCTGACCTGGAAGACGGCTCAGTTCGATTCGAACTTGCGCACTTCCATGAAGTTGACCGCCGTGCCGCTGAAGCGACCCGTGTCGATCGACGCCGTCTTGGTGAAGCCCTCGGCATATACGGCCTTCGGCTGCGCGCGCAGCGTCTGGCTGACGAAACGCGGTGCCTTGACCGGCTTGGTCACCATTTCCATGCGCGCATTGCTGAGCGCCCACTGCGAGATGATCTTCTGCGTCAGCTTCGGCTCGGTGGTCACAGTCGCGCGGCTGGCATCGGCCTCGGCGGCTTCATGCTTGGTCGGGCGACCACCCTTCGAGGGCAGGCTCTGAGCCGCACTCGGCTCGATCGCCGGCTTCGGCACATCGAAGGCATCGCCGAAGCTTGCTGACTTGGTCGCGGGCGCAAGCGCTGCCAGCTGAACCGGCGGCTTTTCAGCCGGAACCTTTTGCGGCATCGCTGCGTTTATAGCCTGTTCGACGCTCGATACCGGCGGCTGGTTGGCTACAAGCTGGCCGCTATTGGCATTGTTCTGCTGGTTGAGAGCATCGGCAACAGCTGGAGAAAGCGTACCCTGCTGATCTGCCTCATCGACACCGGCTTCCGGATCGGCATTCGCCGCCGCCAGAAGCTTTTCTGCCAGAGCCGGACGCTCAGCCGGCGTCGGCACGGCCGCGAGATTCCCCGTCATCGCGGCAGCCGGATCGGCTGAAGCGACTTCCGCGTCTCCCGGAGAACGACGTGCGCCGAGGAGCGAAGGCACCGGAACGCTATACGCGCTGAGATCCGCATAGCCCTGCTGGCCCTGATCGGTCACAGCGGCAAGAGCATCCTGCGCGGCATTACCCGATTGCGGAGCGACAAGGGCGCTGGCCACTTCGCTGCCGCCAGGCTGATTTGCGAACGCCGGCCGCACCTGCGGGATCGGCGCGTTGACGCTTGCGACTTCAGTCTGCTGCGAAGCTTCCGCCTGAGCCGGGGCACCCTGGCTCGGATCAGCCGCGTTCGGCATATCGGCGGCCTTTGGCGGCGTTGCCTTGGCAACGGCGACTGCTGGCGTGCTGTCGTCGGAGTTATCCTCTTCCTCATCCGCGCCACCGCCAAACAGGGCTGCAAACAAGGTCTTCGGCTTCTTGCGCTCTTCGCTGGCCGAGCCGGTATAGGCGCCGGAGCTTGCCATCTGCACCGAGCTGTCGCTCACGCGACGCTTGTAATCGGCGACCGCCTGCTCATAACCCGGCAGCGGCTTGCCGTCGGCCGGGATGTGCATCGTGTTGCCGTTCGGGAAGAGACGGACGAGTTCGTCGCGGTTCATGCGCGGCCATGCGCGAACGCCGCCAACATCCATGTGCACGAAGGGCGAACCGGATTTCGGATAGAAACCAACGCCGCCGACCTGCATTTTCATGCCGATCGCGCGCAAAGTCGCCAGTTTCACGTCAGGAATGAAGAAATCCATCGCCTTGCCGAGCATGTGCTGGCTCTTCTCGGCGACGCCGGAATTGCGCGAGCGGCTCTTCAGCATGGCGTTGGTGCCCGGCGAACGGAAACCGCAGACGACGTTGATGTAATCCTTGGAACCGCTCTGGCGGTAGACTTCCCAGATCAGGTCGAAGAGACGCGGGTCCATCTTCGTCGGCTGGTTCTTGCGCCAGTCGCGAAGAAAGCGGTTCAGCTGCTCGAGACCCTTAGGGTCGAACCTGCCGTTGCGCTTATAGGTGATGACAGCCTTTTCACCCGTGTGAATGAAGTAAAGCTTGAGACTACGCGTTTCGCCCGCCGCTTCAGACGGCGTACTGGAGCCGACGAGCACAGGGGACGAAACTGCAACTGCGAGAAGGGCGGCCATAGCCGTCCTTGTCACCTTTCCGCAAAGGTCTGCGCACCTGTTGCGCCATGTCGGGCGCGAAGGCTTCGTATTCCAATTCAGATCCGGCAAACTCAATCCCCGTCAGACAGCCGATGGTCCCTCAATCTGACCCTTGACTGTGAAATGCGGTCACACGATGGCAAAAATGCCACACATGATCAACCTTTTCTTTACATAGTGAACAGGCCACTAACAAGTGGTTTATGATTGGTAACAAAAGATGATTGCCGGAATCTTAACTGAAACACCCTATGCAGCGTCCTTTTGCGGGTTATCCGGGTCGATCCCGTAGTCCTTCAACTTTCTGTAAAGCGTCGAGCGACCGATGCCCAGCTTGCGCGCGACCTGGCTCATCTGGCCACGATAGAACTTGAGCGCGAATCGGATCAGCTCTTCTTCGACATCGGCAAGCTTGCGCACGTCTCCGGACGGGTTGGTGCTAGAAATCGCGTTGTCGGGCGCATCGTTGATCCGCGCCGCAACGTTATCCGCCACCGTCTGCGAGACACCGAACTCGGCAGCGGCGATCTCGCCGAGGCGAACATTGCTGCTGTTGTCGGCAACCAATGCCAGGTGATCGACCACGTCATATTCCGGAAGCTGCGCCGCGATCTGCGGGAAGTCGGCTTCCGTCAGCTCCGGGCCATCGGCCAGAACCACGGCGCGGAAGATCGCGTTCTCGAGCTGCCGGATATTGCCCGGCCAGTCGTAAGCGGTGAGCAGGGCCAGCGCGCCGGCATTGACCGTCATGCGGTTGCCGTTCTTCTGCTCGCTCGAGAAGCGCTCCGTGAACACCCGCACCAGATGCGGAATGTCTTCCTTGCGCTTGCGCAGCGCCGGGATGGTGATGGGGAACACGTTGAGGCGGTAGTAGAGATCTTCACGGAAGTGACCGTTCTTAACCTCTTCGATCAGATCCTTGTTGGTCGCCGAGATCAGGCGAACGTTGACCTTGTGCGCGGTGCGCGCGCCAACAGTCTCGATCTCACCCTGCTGCACGGCGCGCAACAGCTTCACCTGCACGTCGAGCGGCAGGTCGCCGATCTCGTCGAGGAAGATGGTGCCGCCATCGGCTTCCATGAACTTGCCGACATGCCGCTCCGTGGCGCCGGTAAAGGCCCCCTTCTCGTGGCCGAAGAGGATGCTCTCGACCAGATTATGCGGAATGGCGCCACAGTTGACGGTGACGAACGGCTTGCCGGAACGGTCGCTGCCGGACTGGATGGCGCGAGCCACCAGCTCCTTGCCGACGCCGGATTCACCTTCGAGCACGACGGGAATGTTGGACTGCGCGGCACGCTGGGCGAGATCCAGCACGCGGATCATCGCCGGGCTTGCCGACACGATATCGTCGAAACCGACGGCACCCGAGCGCGAACGCCGTCCGGCGCGTGCCTTGACCTCGCGTTGATCGAGCTTCAGCGCATTGGAGATCGAATTGGAAATCCGCTCCGGCGAGACGGGCTTGACGACGAAATCGAAGGCGCCGGCGCGCATCGCCTGCACCACGGTCTCGATCCCGCCCTGCCCGGTCTGGACGATCACGGGAATCTGCGTACCGAAGGCATGGATCGCCTCGAGAAATTCGAGGCCCGTCATCTCGGGCATCATCAGGTCGAGAACGATGACGTTGTAGAGGCCACCGGCCCTCTTCACCATCTCAAGACCGATCCGGCCATTCTCTGCCTGGTGGACGACGTGTCCGTGACGCTCGATGGCGTTCTTCAGCAGTCTGCGCTGTACTGGATCGTCTTCGACGACAAGTATCTGCGCTGCACCCTTGTGCTCGTTGTAACCGGTCATTGCTGCCTCACTTCATGCGAAACCTTGAATGGCAATGTCGCAGAAAGGCTTGAACATCCAGTTTTGAGAAATAATCGCATTTTAACGTTTGTGACGAAGGCGGATTCGCCTCGAAACGACGCTCCTGCGCGACGAAAAGCCCCTTGATGCCAAGGCTTTGGGCGCTTAGACAGTCAGACCTGTCGTAAAATAGGAAGAGGATCCCGCTTATGAAAAACCCGCTCTTCGGCGCCGAATACAACTTTTCGGTAAGCAATGCCGGTTCCGCGAAGGCGATCGAACTCGGCGACCTCCCGACCTGGAAGCTTCAGGACCTCTATCCTTCCGCCACCTCCGACGCCTTCAAGGCTGACATGGCGAAGGCCGAAAAGGATTCTCTTGCCTTCGAAGCCAAGTGGAAGGGCAAGCTCTCGGACGCCGCGACGAAGAAGGGCGCAGACGGCATCGGCCAGGCGCTGAAGGAATACGAAGCGCTCGACGACATCATCGGCCGCCTCGGCTCGTTCGCCGGCCTCACCTATTTCTCCGACACGTCGAGCCCGGCCAACGGCAAGCTCTACGGCGACGTGCAGGCGAAGATCACCGATTTCTCCGGCCACCTGCTCTTCTTCACGCTCGAGCTCAACCGCATCGACGACGCCGTGATCGACGCCTGCATGGCAAACGACTCCGATGCCGGCCACTACCGCCCCTGGCTGGTCGACCTGCGCAAGGACAAGCCCTACCAGCTCGACGACAAGCTTGAGCAGCTCTTCCTTGAGAAGTCGATGACCTCGGCCGCCGCCTTCAATCGCCTGTTCGACGAGACCATGGCCGAGCTGCGCTTCGAGGTGGATGGCGAGATGCTGTCGATCGAGGTGACGCTGAACATGCTGCAGGACCGCGACCCCGAAGTGCGCCGCAAGGGCGCCATGGCGCTCGCCAAGACCTTCAAGGACAATCTGCGCATCTTCACGCTGATCACCAACACGCTCGCCAAGGACAAGGATATTTCCGACCGCTGGCGCGGCTTCGAGGACATCGCCGATTCAAGACACCTCGCCAACCGCGTCGAGCGCGAGGTGGTCGATGCGCTGGCCGCCGCCGTCCGCGACGCCTATCCGCGTCTGTCGCACCGCTATTACACGATGAAGGCGAAGTGGCTCGGAATGGATCAGATGGAGTTCTGGGACCGCAACGCGCCGCTTCCGGAAACCTCCAACGCCGTCATTTCATGGACCGAGGCCAAGGACACGGTGCTATCCGCCTACGGCAATTTCGCTCCAGAGATGGCCGCGATCGCCAAGCGCTTCTTCGACGAGGAGTGGATCGACGCCCCGGTCCGCCCCGGCAAGGCGCCGGGCGCCTTCGCGCACCCGACCGTTCCCTCCGCCCACCCCTATGTGCTCGTCAACTATCTCGGCAAGCCGCGCGACGTGATGACGCTCGCCCATGAACTCGGCCACGGCGTGCATCAGGTGCTGGCCGGCGGCCAGGGCGCGCTGATGTGCCAGACGCCGCTGACGCTGGCCGAAACCGCCTCCGTCTTCGGCGAAATGCTGACCTTCCGCGCCCTTCTCGACAAGACCAAGGACAAGCGCGAGCGCAAGGCGATGCTCGCCCAGAAGGTCGAGGACATGATCAACACGGTCGTGCGCCAGATCGCCTTCTACGAATTCGAGCGCAAGGTTCACACCGCACGCAAGGAAGGCGAGCTGACGGCCGAGCAGATCGGCGAGCTATGGCTGTCCGTCCAGGCCGAAAGCCTTGGCCCGGCGATCAAGATCTCCGAGGGCTACGAGACCTACTGGACCTACATCCCCCACTTCATCCACTCGCCCTTCTACGTCTACGCCTACGCCTTCGGCGACTGCCTGGTAAACTCGCTCTACGCCGTCTACCAGAAGGCCGATCAGGGTTTCCAGGACAAGTATTTCGAACTCCTGAAGGCGGGAGGCACCAAGCACCACTCCGAACTCCTCAAGCCCTTCGGCCTCGACGCCACCGATCCGTCGTTCTGGAGCAAGGGTTTGTCGATGATCGAGGGGCTGATCGACGAGCTGGAAGCGCTAGATAAGGGCTGAGGTGGGTTTCCCTTCTCCCCGACGGGGAGAAGGTGCCGGCAGGCGGATGAGGGGGCCACACGGCACACCCTCTCCTTCGCCCAGGCTCAGGAGGTCGCTACGCTCCGCCCCCTCATCTGCCCTACGGGCATCTTCTCCCCACCGGGGAGAAGAGAGCCTCGCGACCATCGCCGATCCGACTGAACCAAGATGACAGATAGACCGCCCCACATCCTCTTCCGAGACGACACATCCGGCCAGGTCATGCTCTTCGCCGACCCGACCGAGATCATCCTCGCGCACACTCGCGCCGAGGTCTTTACCTGCCTCGTCCGCATGGAGGAGGCCAGAAAGTCGGGCAAGTGGCTCGCCGGCTACATCGCCTACGAAGCCGGCCACCTCTTCGAGGACAAGCTCGCCGGTTTCGCCATCGAAAATCGCAAGACCCCGCTGCTGTGTTTCGGCATCTTCGACCACCCGCAACCGGACGACCACCCGCTCGCCCAACCAACACAGCGCCTCGAAAACGAAGAGTTCCTGACGGCCCCGAAAGCCGCATGGGACTTCGCGACCTACAAGAACCGCTTCGACCGCCTCCACCACCACCTCATGCAGGGCGATTGCTACCAGGCCAATCTCACCATGCCGATTACGGCCCGCTGGTCCGGCGATGTCAGCGCCGCCTTCTGGTCGCTAATCGAACGACAGCCGGTGAAATACGGCGCACTGGTCGATCTCGGCGGCCCGGTCATCCTGTCGCGCTCGCCCGAACTCTTCTTCCGCACCGACGAGGAAGGCTGGATCGAGACGCATCCGATGAAGGGCACCGCAAGGCGCGGCGGCACACCCGCCGAGGACGAGGCGATCAAGCAAGCCATGCTCGCCGACATCAAGACGCAGGCCGAAAACCGCATGATCGTCGACCTCCTGCGCAACGACATCTCGCGCATCACTGAGGTCGGCACGCTCGACGTCCCAAAACTCTTCGACATCGAGACCTATCCGACGGTGCACCAGATGGTGAGCCACGTGCAGGCGAAGCTCCTGCCCAACCTCGAAATCCGCGACATCCTCGCCGCCCTCTTCCCCTGCGGCTCGATCACCGGCGCCCCGAAGATCAGCGCGATGACCATCCTGCACGAGCTGGAAGACGGCCCGCGCGACGTCTATTGCGGCGCGATCGGCATGATCGCACCCTCGGGCGCCATGCGCTTCTCCGTCGCCATCCGCACGCTCACCCTTTTTGACGACGGCCGCGCCGTCTTCAATGTCGGCGGCGGTATCGTCATCGATTCCACCGCTGAAGCCGAATACGAGGAATGCCTCCTGAAGGCCCGCTTCGCGATCGGCGACCAGCCGATCGCAGGAACCGGGAGCGTCTGACCGTGGCCGATTTCTCGCTGATCGAAACCCTGCGCTATGAGCCGGAAATCGGCTTCATCCGCCTGCGCCTGCATCTCGCCCGCCTCACCCGCTCCGCCCGCCGCATCGGCTTTCCCCAGCCGGCGGGCGCGCTCGAAAGACTGCAGCAAGCGGTCGCCGACGCGACCACGCCCCAGCGCGTCCGGCTGACCTTCGGTGAGAACGCGAATATCGAGGTCACCACGGTACCCTTCACGCCGCTAGCGCCCGACACCACCTGGACCATCCGCATTGCCGATCAACGTCTCGATTCCGCCGACAAGCTGCTCCGCATCAAGACCACGCGCCGGACGGTCTACGAGGCCGCGCGCGCCGAATACACCAGTGATGAAGCCGACGAAGTGCTGATGCTGAACGAGCGCGACGAGGCCTGCGAGGGCACGATCACCTCGATCTTCCTCGACGATGGCTCGGACATGCTGCGCACGCCGCCGATCTCCTGCGGCCTGCTCGCGGGCGTGCTGCGCACCGAACTCATCTGCCAGCGCAAGGCCCGCGTCGGCCGCATCACGCGCGATGATCTGAAGACCGGAAAACTCTATGTCGGCAACTCCCTGCGCGGGCTGATCCCGGCAAGGCTCATTGACTAGGCCACGATCCGCAACCGATCCCGCCCGCCCTGCTTGGCATGATAGAGCGCCTCGTCGGCCCGCGCGTAGAGTTCGCGCGCCGTATCGCCCGGGTGCAGTTCCGCAAGCCCGGCCGAGCAGGTGTAGGAGAAACTCGGCGCATTCTGGATCGGCCGGGCGCCGCGCACCGTGGTCAAGATCCGCTCGATGATCAGCTCACCTTGCGCCAGGGTCGTATCCGGCAGGATGAGCATGAACTCCTCGCCGCCGATCCGCCCGAAACTGTCGCGCCGGCGCACGAGGGGATGCACCCGCCGGGCGAAATCGACCAGCACGTCGTCGCCCGTCTGATGCCCGTAGAGATCGTTGATGCGCTTGAAGAAATCGAGGTCGATGATGCAGATGCAGCCGCCCACGGGCCGCGGCGCGGCATGCCCGTTGGCAAGACTGTCGAGCGCCGCCATCATGAAGCGGCGGTTGGAGACGCTGGTGAGCTCGTCCGTCTGCGATGCCTTCAGCGCGAAGTCGCGATCCTGCCTGACATCCCGCTCGCTGGCCTTCAGATGCGTGATGTCGCTGGCGATGCAGAGCATCCAGCCGTCCTTCTGAACGGTCTCCGTCATCCACAGCCAGCGCCCATCGACCACATCCGTCTCGAAGGCGCGAAACGGCAGCTTACCGCGCCGCGATTGCGCCGAGACCAGCCATGTCTCGAAATCGGATGTCCGGATGATCGTGCCCTTGCCGCTGCGCGTATTGCGCCGCATCAGGTCCGCCCATAGCGGGCATTCCTCGGGATCCAAGGCAAAGGTCGTGCGAAAGGCCGGGTTTGCATAGCGCAGACGATCGTCTTGATCATAAAGCGCGATCAGGACGGAACTGTCCTCCTGCAATTCCGCAAGCCGCTCCGATATCTGGTTCATCCGATGGTTCCGGGGCGTGGATATAAGATGATTCGCAGTTTGACGCATAAATCTGAAAAGAAGATGGATGGTTTCGGCGCAATTGCACTATTTGGTTGTTCCGGAATGCGACGCCTTGGTTCACGAGGGCGATAGCCGGGCGGGAGGTTTTGGCAGGGTGAAGCTCACACGTCTCGACTGAGATCGGTACGCGGTGCCCGCCGCCGACCGTCAAATACCTCGACAATTTCGATATCTCCGTCGCGTATCAAGTAGATGAGCGAATAGACGGAATTCGACACAATCAGCCTGCGGGCTTCCTCGCGATGGGTTCTCAGGCCAAGATGCGGGCGTTCACCCAACAGTTTGGCGGCATTGATGAGCCGTGCCGAAACAGCCCGAGCCGCAGCCGGGTTGAATTGCGCGATATAGCGCCGGATCGCCATCAGATCGTCTCTAGCAAGCGACGACCAGACGACGCTCATCGGCGTTTCTTGCGGATGTCGATTTCAGGGGGCGGAAGCTCGTGATCGGTTCCCCAGGATTCGAGCCACTTCGTCATCGCGTCGTTCGAAATAAACTCGCCACTGTCGGCCGCCAAAATGGCCTCATCGATCGCGGCGGCCTGTTCGTCTTGGCGCGCAAGGTAGTCAGCAAGTGCTTCATGAGCGAGCGTGGACGTGTCGCGCTTTGTCACCTGAGCGAGTTTGTCCAACCTCTGCATGAGAGGGTCAGACACACGAAATGAAACAACTTTGCCAGCCATAGCCCGGCCTCTCGTCACCTATTGCCAGCAGGCTAGCAAATCGGCACTTTGCTGACAATGACGCCACCGACCTACACTCCCTATGATGGCTCGGCCAAGCCTTTCACCATCGGCCTGATGCCGCTCGATCCCGACCGTTGGATCGAGCCCGATGCCGATTGGGCTCGCTATGTCGGCGAAAAGCGTGCGCTGGTCGAGAGCAGTCGCGACGACGTCTTCGTCGCTGAGACCGACACATTGGATGCACAGCAGGAAGCGCTCGACCTGCTGCGGCAACATCTGCGCGAACGCCACCCCAACCTCTGTGCCGACTTGCCAGACACTGGCAGCGATCTCCCGCCGCTGCTCAGCGCCGGCCTGATGATCCAGGACGATCTCGTCGTCATGCGCCGCAAGCAGGATGGCTGGCATCTCGTGGCCGGTTTCGTCGCCTTCCCCTCCTCGTGGTCGTTGCGCGAAAAATTCGGCCGGCCGATGCACGGGATCCATGCGGATGTGCCGGGCTTCGGCGAAGGCACGCGCAATGCCACCCTCATCCACCGCATCTTCGACAATCTTCAGGTTTCTCAGCCGGTCGAGCGGCTGAACTGGTCGGTCAACACCTCGAGCGCCCTCTTCCTGCCGCTCTCCAAGCACCGCCGCCCGCCGCAGGCAGAACCCTTTACGCTGGCCGATCGCTTCGCCCGTGTCGAGCGCCAGACGCTGCGCAAGCTGCCTCGGTCTGGCGATATCCTCTTCACGATCCGCGTCTACGTCGATCCGATCTCCGCTATTGCCCATCACCCGCAGGCGCAAAGCCTGGCGCTAAGCTTCGCCGCCCAGCTCGAAAGCCTCGACGAGCACCAGGCGGCCTACAAGGGACTGAGTCTGCAGAAGCGCGAACTGGCGGCGAAATTGCACGCGTTTGCAAGCAATGACCGCTTCACCTGATATTTACATTCCCGGCCGGAACGCTCTTTATTGTGACGTGATTTTGTGATTAGAGCCGGTCACCTAGCGGTATTTGAACGATTTCAAATGAATTCTTAGAGGCTTCTCGCCTTCGTCGCCTTCCACAGGAGAAAAGAATGACGGAACAGAACCACCCGGTATATGCCGAAATTACCGGCCCGATCGTCATGATCGGCTTTGGCTCCATCGGCCGCGGCACGCTGCCCCTGATCGAGCGCCACTTCAAGTTCGACAAGAGCCGGATGGTCGTCATCGACCCGCGTGAAGAGCCCTCCGACATGGAGATCCTCAAGCAGCACGGCGTCCGTCACATCAAGGAATATGTGACGAAGGACAACTACAAGGAGCTGCTGAAGCCGCTTCTGACCGAAGGCGAAGGCCAGGGCTTCTGCGTCAACCTCTCGGTCGACACCGGCTCGCTCGACCTGATGAAGCTCTGCCGCAAGCTCGACGTTCTCTACATCGACACCGTCGTCGAGCCGTGGCTCGGCTTCTACTTCGACAAGTCCATGAAGAACGCCGACCGCACCAACTATGCGCTGCGCGAAACCGTTCGCAAGGAAAAGGCAAAGAACCCTGGTGGCGCCACCGCCGTTTCCACCTGCGGCGCAAACCCGGGCATGGTTTCCTGGTTCGTCAAGCAGGCGCTGGTCAACCTCGCAAACGACACCGGCCTGAAGTTCGACGAGCCGGATCAGCATGACCGCGAAGGCTGGGCCAAGCTGATGAAGAAGCTCGGCGTCAAGGGCGTCCACATCGCAGAGCGCGACACGCAGCTCACCAAGAACCCGAAGCCGCTCAACGTCTTCTGGAACACCTGGTCCGTCGAAGGCTTCATTTCCGAAGGTCTGCAGCCGGCTGAACTCGGCTGGGGCACCCACGAAAACTGGATGCCGAAGAACGCCAAGAAACACAAGAAGGGCTGCCAGGCGGCCATCTACCTCGAGCAGCCGGGCGCTAACACCCGCGTTCGCACCTGGTGCCCGACGCCTGGCCCGCAGTACGGCTTCCTCGTCACCCATAACGAGTCCATCTCGATCGCCGATTACTTCACGGTGCGCGACAAGGACGGCGAAGTGACCTTCCGCCCGACCTGCCACTACGCCTATCATCCCGCAAACGACGCTGTTCTGTCGTTGCATGAGATGTTCGGCAACGGCGGCACCGCGCAGCCGGTTCACCACGTTCTCGACGAGCATGAACTCGTAGACGGCGTCGACGAACTTGGCGTGCTGCTCTACGGCCACGAGAAAAACGCCTACTGGTTCGGCTCGCGCCTGTCGCTCGAAGAAACCCGCCGCATCGCGCCTTACCAGAACGCCACCGGCCTGCAGGTCACCTCGGCGGTTCTGGCCGGCATGGTCTACGCGCTTGAAAACCCGAAGGCCGGCATCGTCGAAGCCGACGAGATCGACTACAAGCGCTGCCTCGAAGTACAGCTGCCCTACCTCGGCCCGGTCGAAGGTCACTACACCGACTGGACCCCGCTCGATGGCCGCCCGGGCCTCTTCCCCGAGGACATCGACACCAAGGATCCTTGGCAGTTCAAGAACATCCTCGTTCGCTGATAGAAACGAGACCGAGATCACCAGATGCCCGCCGCAAGGCGGGCATTTTTGTAACGCCTGCTGTATAAATGCCCTGACGCGCGCAAGAAGCCTTGCCTTCCCGGAACGCTCGCGCCATGTGTTCGTTAACCAAGCGTTATGTTTTTCGGTCTGAACTTCCGGGAGAATCTTATGAGACTCAAAACCCTCCTCGTGATCGCGAGTGCTTCGGCGGCCCTTTCGGCCTGCGTTCCGCAGTCCCCGCGTCCGATGCCCGTTGCCGCCGCCCCGGCGCAGACCGGCGTGGAAGGCTCATGGTCGGATCCGAACGGCATCATCTCCACCTTCCAGGCCGGCACGTTCACGACGCGCACGACCGACACCAACCAGATGCTGGCCTCCGGCACCTACATCAACACGTCGCCGACGCTTGTCGAGATCAACATGACCTCGCTGGTGCGCAAGACGCAATCCAAGGTCAACTGCGCGCTGGTCACCCAGAGCCAGCTCAACTGCACCTCCGACAGCGGCTCGCAGTTCAGCCTCAACCGCCACATGTAAATCGCCTCATATGGTCGATCGGAAAAGCTCCCCTCGCGGGAGCTTTTTTTGTTTACCGCTCTTGGAATGCACCCGCGCTGTCACAGGTTTTTCTCTTGCGGCCACTAAGGGTTGATGGAAACATCGACCGTGTAGGGACGGCGAGGCTTGGGGGACTGGTATCCGGCAAACCGGATCAGGTTCGAGCGCCGCCGATAAAACCAGGAGAACAGGATGACGAAATCGTTTCAATTCGGTCTGCTGACCGCGTCCGTATTGGCGCTGTCGAGCAGCGCCGCCTTTGCCGATTACCAGCTCAATATTTTGCACATCAACGATTTCCATTCGCGCATCGAGGCGATCAACAAGTTCGATTCCACCTGCTCGGCCGAGGAGGAGAGCAAGAAGGAATGCTTCGGCGGCGCCGCCCGCCTGAAGACCGCGATCGACCAGCGCCGCGCGGCATTGGCCGGCCAGAACGTGCTGACGCTGAACGCCGGCGACAATTTCCAGGGTTCGCTCTTCTACTCGACATACAAGGGCACCGCCGAACTGGAGATGGTCAACGCCATCAAGTTCGACGCCATGACGCTCGGCAACCATGAATTCGACGACGGCGAAAAGGCGCTGGCGCCGTTCATGGACAAGGTCGCCTTCCCGGTCACCGCCGCCAATGTCGAAATCTCCGACGCCTCGACGATCAAGAAGAAGCCGGAACCCTCGGTCGTGCTCGATATCGGCGGCCAGAAGATCGGCATCATCGGCGTCGTCACCACCGAGACCCCGGAGCTCGCCTCCCCCGGCCCCAACGTCAAGTTCACCGACGATGTCGCCGCGATCACCAAGGAAGCCGCCAAGCTCAAGGCCCAAGGCGTCAACAAGATCATCGCGCTCACCCATGTCGGCTATACCAGGGACCTCTCCGATATCGCCAAGATCCCCGATGTCGATGTCGTCGTCGGCGGCCACTCGCACACGCTTCTGTCGAACACCGATCCGAAGGCCGAGGGCCCCTATCCGACCATGGTCGATAATCCCGGTGGCTATAAGGTCCCCGTCGTCACCGCCGCCTCCTACAGCAAGTATCTCGGCGATGTCGTGATCACCTTCGACGACAACGGCGTCGTCAAGGAAGCCAAGGGCGACCCGATCCTGATCGACAGCTCATTCACGCCCGACCCCGAAATCGCCGCCCGCATCACCGAGCTCGCCAAGCCGATCGAGGACCTGCGCAAGAAGGTCATCGGCTCCTCCGAGGGCCCGATCGAAGGCGACCGAAAGGTCTGCCGCGTCGAGGAATGCTCGATGGGCAACCTCGTCGCCGACGCCATGCTCGATCGCGGCAAGAGCCAGGGCATGCAGATCGCCATCCAGAACGGCGGTGGCCTGCGCTCGTCGATCGACGGCGGCGATGTCACCCAGGGCGAAGTCATCACCGTGCTCCCCTTCCAGAACACACTCGCCACCTTCCAGCTCTCCGGCGCCGATATCCGCGCGGCGCTGGAAAACGGCCTCGGCAAGATCGAGGAAGGCGCCGGCCGCTTCCCGCAGGTGGCGGGTATGAAGTACAGCTTCGACAAGTCGAAGCCGCCAGGCAGCCGCGTCGTCTCGGTCGAGGTCAAGGACGGCGACGCCTTCGTGGCCCTCGACGACGCCAAGACCTACGGCGTGGTCACCAACAACTACATGCGATCAGGCGGCGACGGCTATTCGATCTTCGCCACCGCAGGCAAGAACGCCTATGACTTCGGCCCCGACCTCGCCGACGTCACCGCCGATTTCCTCGCCGCCCACTCGCCCTACAAGCCCTACACGGACGGACGCGTGACCGAGGTCGCCTCTTCGGCCGCGGCACCGGGACCGACGGCATCCGAGACGACCATACCGGCCGCCCCCTCGGCACCGGCCACGCCGGACGCAACGCCTGCTCCCACCGCCCCGGCGGCAACGACACCGTCAACGGAAGCCCCTGCGGCGCTCGCCCCGAACACGCCGACCACCCACGTCATCGCATCGGGCGACACGCTGCGGGATCTCGCCAAGCAGTTCTATGGCGACGGCACGCTCTGGAAGAAGATCTCCGAGGCCAACGGCAAGCCGACGCCCCGCCATCTGACTGTTGGCAAGGAGCTGCAGATCCCGTCCAAGTAAGCCTTGCGGCTGGACGGAATAAAGTATGACGATTTGTCCCAATGATGTGAGCCGGTCCGGGGTTTCCCGGGCCGGCTTTTGTTCCTATAGGGTGAACCATTCGATCTCGCCCGCGTATGAGCGGCTGAGCAGCAGAACTGAGGTTTGAATGACGACCGTTGATACCACGCACCATCCGTCGGCACACCCGAAGGTGAACTATGGCAAGGTGGGCGTCCTGCTCGTCAATCTCGGCACGCCTGATGGCACCGACTACACCTCGATGCGCCGTTATCTCAAGGAGTTCCTCACCGACAAGCGCGTCATCGAATGGTCGCCCTGGAAGTGGTACCCAATCCTCTTCGGCATCGTCCTCAACACCCGCCCGGGAAAAGTCGGCAAGGCTTACGAGCTGATCTGGAACAAGGAGAAGGACGAGAGCTATCTGCGCACCTACACCCGCAGCCAGTCCGAGTTGATGGCCGAACGGTTGAAGGATTTGGAGAACGTCAAGGTCGACTGGGCCATGCGCTACGGCACCCCCTCGATCGCCTCGCGCATTCAGGCGCTGAAGGACGACGGCTGCGACAGGATCGTGCTTTTCCCGCTCTATCCGCAATATGCAGCCGCCACCACCGCGACCGTCAACGACAAGGCCTTCCAGCACCTGTTGAAGATGCGCTGGCAGCCGGCGCTGCGCACCGTGCCCGATTATCACGACGACGACACCTATATCGAGGCGCTGGCCAATTCGATCACGAAGCATCTGTCGACGCTCGACTGGCAACCGGAAAAGATCATCGCCTCCTTCCACGGCATCCCCATGTCCTACTTCAAGAAGGGCGACCCCTATTACTGCCAGTGCCAGAAGACCGGCCGCCTGCTGCGCGAAAAACTCGGTCTCTCCAAGGACCAGTTCATGGTCACCTTCCAGTCCCGCTTCGGCCCGGAAGAATGGCTGCAGCCCTATACCGACAAGACGGTGGAGCAGCTCGCCAAGGACGGCGTGAAAAAGATCGCCGTGCTGAACCCAGGCTTTGTCTCCGACTGTCTGGAGACGCTGGAAGAAATCGCCGAGCAGGCGGCGCATTCGTTCCACGAGAATGGCGGCGAGAAGTTCGCGCATATTCCGTGTCTGAACGACAGCGATGATGGGATGGCGGTGCTGGAGAAGGTGGTGCGGCGGGAATTGTTGGGGTGGGTTTGAGGGTAGCGGCTACGAGGCTGTAGGCGTTCTGCCGTGTAGCCCGTTAGCCGCTGCGGCCAGCGTTACCCCCCTCTGCCCTG
>NZ_DDHH01000090.1:0-33721 GCF_002338015.1 Rhizobium sp. UBA1881 | reverse complement strand
GGCATGACCGCGGCCCAGTTCGGCTTTGCCGCCGGCATCTTCTTCGTTGGCTATATCGTTCTGGAAATCCCCAGCAACCTGGCGCTCCACAAATACGGCGCTCGCCGCTGGCTCGCCCGCATCATGGTGACCTGGGGCGTCGTTGCGATGCTCTTCACCTG
Organism: Rhizobium sp. UBA1881; assembly: GCF_002338015.1. Lineage (NCBI taxonomy): Bacteria > Pseudomonadati > Pseudomonadota > Alphaproteobacteria > Hyphomicrobiales > Rhizobiaceae > Rhizobium > Rhizobium sp. UBA1881. The sequence continues at coordinate 33,560 of NZ_DDHH01000090.1, read as the reverse complement.
GGTCAGCAGCGTCACCGGCCTTTATTCGCTGCGCTTCCTGCTCGGCGTTGCCGAGGCCGGCTTCTTCCCCGGCGCCATCCTCTATCTCAGCACCTGGGTTCCCGGCCGCCATCGCGCCAAGATTCTGGCGCTCTTCTATCTGGCCCAGCCGCTGACGACAGTTATCGGCGCGCCGATCGCTTCGCTGCTCATCCAGGCACACGGCCTGTTCGGCTACGAAGGCTGGCGCATCATGTTCTTCGGCGTCGCCGTTCCTGCGATCGTCGTCGGCATCATCACCTGGTTCTACCTGCCCGACACCCCGACCGCCGCCAAGTGGCTGACCTCGGAAGAGCGTGACTGGCTGAACCGCGAACTCGCCAAGGAAGAAGCTGGCAAGCTCTCCGGCCACGGCTCGATGACCCTGCAGGCACTCAAGGACAAGCGCGTCTGGCTGCTTTCGGTCATCTACTTCGGCCTGATCTACGGCCTCTATGCACTGGCCTTCTTCCTGCCGACCATCATCGCCGGCTTCGAAACCAAGTTCGGCACCAAGTTCAACGTCTTCGACAAGGGGCTGATCACGGCGATCCCGTATCTGCCGGCCGCCGTCGCGCTGTTCTTCTGGAGCCGCGATGCGTCCAAGCGTGGCGTCCGCGCCTGGCACGTCGGTATTCCGGCTCTGGTCGGCGCAATCAGCATCCCGCTCGCTCTGCTGATGTCGTCCCCTGAGGCAACCGTCATCGCCATCACGCTCACCGCCTGCACGATCTTCTCGGCGCTGCCGAACTTCTGGTCCTTCCCCTCGCGCTTCCTCACGGGTGCCGCGGCTGCCGCAGGCATCGCGCTCATCAACACCGTGGGCAACATCGCAGGTTTCGCGGCACCCTACATCACCGGTGCTGTGAAGGATGCCACGGGTCTCTACGAGATGCCGATGTTCATCGTCGGCGCCCTGATGCTGATCTCGGCCCTTCTGGCCTTCTCGATCGGCAAGACCATCAAGGACCCATCGGTGAAGTAAGCTTGGCCTTTATGACTATTGGCAACCCGGTCTGCACTGCAGGCCGGGTTGTTTTCTTTTCGGGCGGAATTCCCGCCGACCATCTTTCCATTAGAAATATAATCGCTATATTGTTTCCAGGGAAAGGAAATCGCCATGGCCATCGCCCATACGATATCAGGCACGCAGCCCCAGGAAGCCGTCGTCATCACCAAGGCTGCCGTTGCCGCCGCCGAGCGCCTCGGCATCAGTGCCCGCACGCTGTCATCAGTGCTTGGCCTGTCGGAAGCCACGGTATCGCGCATGAAGCGGCAGGACTACCTGCTCGAACGCGGCTCGAAACCCTTCGAACTCGCCATCCTGCTCGTGCGCCTGTTCCGCTCGCTGGATGCCATCGTCGGCGGTGATGAGGCGGTCGCGCGCTCATGGCTGCGCAATGCCAACACCGCGCTCGGCGCCACGCCGCTCGAAAAGATCGTCAGCATATCAGGATTGACCGATGTCCTCGCCTACCTGGACGCCCGCCGCGCTATCGTCTGAAGCGCGACCCGTCTCCGGCCGCTTCTGGCGATTGGTGGAGGCGCAGCATCAGATCTCGACCTTGAAGATCGTCGATACGCTGGAAGAGCAGGCCCTGCTCGAAACGCTGCTGGAAGAAAGCAAGCCGGTCCTGCCGCCGGAATGCAAGGGCCTCGACTATCTCCTGGCAACACCCTTCCGCTACGGCGCTATCTATCCCCACGGCTCGCGCTTCCGCCGGGCAGGGCGCACGCTCGGCGTCTACTATGCGTCGGAAGCAGTCGAAACCGCCATATCGGAGATGGCCTTCTACCGGCTGCTGTTCTACGCCGATTCCCCCGATACGCCGCTTCCCGCCAACGCCGCCGAATACACCGCCTTTGCAGCGTCTATCGAGACGCCGCGCGCCATAGACCTTACCGCGCCGCCGCTTGATCGCGACCGTGCGGTCTGGACCGATCCCCAGCGCTACGAGCCCTGCCAGACGCTGGCTGATGCCGCCCGCGAGGCCGATTGCCAGGCGATCCTCTACGCCTCGGTGCGCGATCCCGGCCATCGCCGCAACATCGCGCTGCTCACCGCCTCGGCCTTTGCCGCGCGCGATCCGGTCGAGCGCCAGACATGGCGCCTGCGGCTCTCCGCGACCGGCGTCCAGGCGCTCTGCGAATTTCCGAAGGCAAGAATTGGGTTTACTCGCGCCGATTTCGGCGAAGACCCGCGCATAGCCAACAAGATCTGAGCCTAGGCCAGCGCCTGCAGATCCTGCCGCAGCCGCTCGGCATTGCCCTCGGGCAACGTCTGTTCCAGCGCCGCATGCGTGCTTTCCCAGATCGGCAGCGCGGCGGTCAGCACCCGCATGCCCTCGGGCGTCAACCGCAGCAGCCGTCCGCGCTTGTCCCGTGGGTTCGGAAAGACCTCGACCCAGCCGCGCCGTTGCAGCGGCTTCAGCGCCGCCGTCAGCGTCGTCTGGTCCATGGCGAGCAGCTTGGCGACCGGCCCCATCGGCGGCGGTTCCGGCCGGTTCAGCGACATCATCAGCGAGAATTGCCCATTGGTCAGCCCCGCCGGCCGCAGCGCATCGTCGAACAGCCGCGCCAAGGCCCGCGCCGCCCGCTGCGCGTGCAGGCACAGACACGTGTCGCGCACCAGAAGCGTCGTCGCGAAAGGAATGTCGGTAGCGTTTGACATGTCTAATTTCTATTGATATCAATATATATAGTCAAGGAAAGGAGAATGGACCGTTTCGGTCGCGCCGGAGGAGGGCGCACACGATGCAGAACCAAGTCGTTTCCCGCGAAGAATGGCTCGAAGCCCGCCGCGCGCTGCTTCTCAAGGAGAAGGAAGCAACGCATCTGAGGGACAAGGTCAATGCCGAGCGCATGGCGCTTCCCTGGGTCAAGGTCGAGAAGGACTATGCCTTCGACACGCCCGATGGCAAGAGATCGCTCAGCGAGCTCTTCGATGGCCGCAGCCAGCTGATCATCTACCATTTCATGCTCGGTCCCGATTGGGAGGCCGGCTGCCCCGGTTGCTCGTTCCTGTCCGACCATGTCGATGGCACGCTGCCGCATCTGAACAACCACGATGTCACCTGGGTCGCCGTTTCCCGCGCCCCCGTCGCCAAGATCGAGGCCTACAAGACCAGGATGGGCTGGAAGTTCCCCTGGGTATCCTCGGCATCGAGCGACTTCAACTTCGACTATCACGTGTCGTTCAGCCCGGAAGATCTCGGCAAGGATAAAGTATTCTACAACTTTACTTCGATCCCGCCCGAAGATGCCAATGACGAACTGCCGGGATTGAGCGCCTTCTACAAAAACGAGAAGGGCGAGATCTTCCACACCTACTCCAGCTACGCCCGCGGCTCGGAAGAGCTGATCGGCACGCTGATGATCCTCGACCGCGCGCCGAAGGGCCGCAACGAGGACTCGACGATGAACTTCGTCAAGCGCCACGACGAGTATGCTGAAGCGCCAAAGGCGTCATCCTGCTGCCACTGAGGCCTGAGATCATGGGCGCCTGAGATCATCACGCCTGCATCGACGCAACGAAGAACGTGAAAGGGAGATCACGATGTCGGAGACCCACGGCAAGTTCATCTGGTGCGAATTGATGACGCCCGATACCAAGGGCGCCAAGGATTTCTATACGAAGGTCGTCGGCTGGACGACCAGCGAAATGACCGTCCCCGGCATGCCGCCCTATAATATCTTCGAGGCCGATGGCGTCGGCCGCGCCGGCATGATGGTCTTTCCCGCAGAGCTGGAAGGCACCGGCATCCCGCCGAACTGGACCGGCTATGTCGCCGTCGACGATGTCGATCAGAGCGCCCAGGATTTCGCCGCCAATGGCGGCTCCGTCCGCCGCCCGCCCGAGGATATCCCCGAAATCGGCCGCTTCGCCGTAGTCGCCGACCCGCATGGCGCCGTGATCTGCATCATGACGCCGGCGCCGATGGACAGCCCGCCGCCGGAAGCGGCGATGGGCGCGCCGGGCACGCTCGGCTGGAGCGAACTCTACGCCGGCGACGGCGGTGAGGCCTTCACCTTTTACGAAAAGCTCTTCGGCTGGACCAAGGACCATGATTTCGACATGGGCCCGATGGGCGTCTACCGCATCTTCGCAGAACACGGCACGCCCGTCGGCGGGATGATGACGAAGCCGGAGAATGTGCCGATGCCGGCCTGGGCCTATTACTTCAACGTCCCCGCCATCGATTCCGCCATCGAGCGGGTCAAGGCCGGCGGCGGCCAGGTCGTCAACGGCCCGATGGAAGTGCCCGGCGGTAGCTGGGTGATACAGGCGATCGACCCCCAGGGCGCCTTCTTCTGCCTTGTGGCGCCGGCCCGCTGAGGCCTGGCAAGATCCGCTTGAAAGCAACTGAGACACTCTCGAATCGGCCCCGGAAACGGGGCCGTTCTGCTGTGGCGAAAAGCCTCTATCGTTCTATTTTTATTAGAATTTTACCGACTAAGCGGTTTTGCGGTTAACCGTTCTTAAACATTTCTGGGTGGATGCATAACCGGCTATATCGGCGCCTATAGGGCAGTATTGCTTTTGTATCTTCGGCGGAATTATTTGGCCTCAGTTTCTCATTGGGGTATTTTGTATGTCTATCGAAGATTCTCGCATCTCTGCCGTTGAAAATGAAAACGCATCGCATGACTTGATCTCCGATATTCATCAGGACGCCCGCCTGCAGACTTCCGCCCGTGGTGGCGTCGAGGTCGCACAGGCCGGAACCACTCAGCCGAGCGATCAGCAGGGCGCTCAGTCGACTGAAACGACCGGCCGCTTGCCGGCAGCTCAAGAGGCGGCCGCAGCCGCACCCGCTGGCCAGGTTGTCCCGGATCAGAACAACATCGCCCATCTGCCGGCAGGCACCGCGATCGACGATATCCACGTCCGCGGCAACGACCTCGTCCTCGTTCAGGCCGATGGCACCGAGATCGTCATCGTTAACGGCGCGCTCCACGTTCCGACCTTCTTGCTCGGCGAAGTCGAGCTCCCCCAGCAGGCCGTGATCGCCGCTCTCGAACAGAGCAACATCAACGTCGCCGCCGGCCCCGACGGCTCCTACTCCGCCAGCTCCTCGCCTTCGAGCTCCGGCGCCAATTTCCAGGACTCGATCCAGGGCAACGCCGGCGACCCGACGCAGCTCGCTTCGCTGCTGGCTGATACGCAGCAGGCTGACAGCGCGCCCGAGCGCACGCCCGATCTGAACGACGACGTGCCGACTGCGCTTGCCAATGCCGTGGTTCTGCTCGACGACAGCTCGCTGCCGGGCGGGAACGGCGAAGCCACGCTCTTGAACACCACTGGCACGCTCGGCTTTCTCTCCGGCGCCGATGGTATCGGCTCCGTTCTGCTGACGGGCGCCGGTCTCGCCAACACAGCTGCCGGTGAAGGCTCCTTCTTCCAGACTGTGGGCGCCGACGGCCGCAGCATCGTGATCTCGCAGGTCCAGCATGGTACCAACGTCACCGTTCTGACCGTCACGCTGAGCGATACCACCTCCGGCATCTACACCATCGTCCAGAACGTCGCGATCCAGCACGCGCTCGGCCAGGGCGAAAACACCCAGGCCTTCACCATCGGGTACCAGGTCAAGGACAAGGACGGCGACGCGGCAAACGGCACACTGACGCTGAACGTCAAGGACGACGTCATCGCCTGGAGCCCGTCCGAAGATAGCAATACGACAGTCAACGAGCACAATCTCGGCAACGGCGGTGAAACGCCGGTTCCGCTGCGCGAGGCCGTATCCTCGTCATCCACGACTGCTTCCGGCGATCTTCACATCTCCTGGGGCGCCGACAACTACGACGTCGAAGGTGCCAATGATGGCGTCGGCCGCTCGCTCGTCTTCGCCTCGACCGAATCCGCAGTCACTTCGGCCCTGCCGCTGACGTCGAATGGCGTCGCGCTCACCTACGCCCTGTCGGAAGACGGCACCACTCTGACTGCAAGCGCAGGCAAGGAAACCATTTTCACGGTCAGCCTCAACGACGATGGCACCGGCAGCTACACGTTCACCCTGCAGGGCCCGCTCGATCATCCGGCCGCCGGCCAGGACAGCCTCGGCATCGGCTTCCATGTCGTCGCGACCGATTCCGACGGCGATCCGGCTAACGTCGACTTCACCGTTTCGGTTACCGATGACGTTCCCACCGCCCAGGGCCAGATCCGTACGCACTATGTCGAGGAAGAAGAACTCGCCGGCGGCAACGAGGACGACCGTCCCGGTCGGGACTCGCCGGATGCCGATGGCTATTATCCGGGTCGCGGCCACCTCAACCCGACGACCAACGAGACGAGTGGTTCGCTGCACATCTCCTGGGGCTCCGACAACGGCAACGCCGTCGCCAACGGCGGCGTCGGCGGTCTCGGCGACCGCTCGGTTGTGTTTGACGCGGTCGATGGCTCGAAGGTTCTGACGACCGAAGAGGCATCGGCTCTCTTTACGGTCAAGAGCGGCGAAACGACGCTCGACCTCGGCAGCCTGAAGTCTGGCGGCGAGACGCTTACCTACACGCTGTCGGAAAACGGCACGGTTCTGACCGCCAGCGCCGGCGAAAAGACCATCTTCACCGTAACGCTGACCGACACCGGTGCCGGTGGCTACAGCTTCGTACTGTCTGGCGTCCTTGATCACCCGGTCACGGCATCGGGCGCCCGCAACGAAGATGTTCTGTCGCTCGCCTTCAACGCCGTCGTGCGCGATGCCGATGGCGACCAGATCACCACGCATTTCACCATCGGCGTCATCGACGACAGCCCGATCGTCTCCGCGAACGGCGCCGTGCAGCTCGACGACGGCGCCTTCAAGGGCGGCAACGGCGAGCCTTTGATCGCCAATACCACAGGCACGCTCGCTCATTCCTACGGCGCCGACGGCGTCGGCTCGCTCGTCCTGACGACGGCAGGCTTCGCCGCATCGGCCTCCGGCGAGGGTTCGTTCTTCGAAACCGTCTCGGAAGACGGAAGCCGCATCGTGATCTCGCAGATCCAGCACGGCACCGTGGTCAACGTCCTGAGCATCGCGCTCGACGACACGACTTCCGGCAAGTATACGGTCACCCAGCTGGCTCCGGTCCAGCATGCGGCCGGCAACGGTCAGACCGGCGAGGCCGACCAGTCCTTCACCATCGGCTACCGCGTCACGGATGGCGACGGCGACACCGCCAATGGCTCGCTGACCATCAACGTCAAGGACGACGTCATCTCTTGGACCAAGTCCGACAGCGCCAGCGTCAACGAAGACGATTTGCGCGGCGGCAATGATGCATGGCCGGAATCCACCAAGGTATCCGGTAACCTCAACATTTCCTGGGGAGCGGACAACTACGACAAGCCGGGCGCCAACGATGGTGCCGGCCGCTCGCTGGTCTTCGTAACGACGGGTGCCGAAAGCCACGCAGGCGTTGTCTCGGCCGTCGATAGCCTCGGCAATGCGATTGCGCTCACCTCAGAGGGACAGGCGCTGAGCTACCGCCTGACCGATGGCGGCACCAAGCTGGTCGCAACCGCCCACGGCGAAACCATCTTCACCGTCACCATCAGCGATGACGGCACCGGCAAGTATAATTTCGAGCTACAGGGCTCGCTCGACCAGAACGTTCAGGGCGACGACGCGCTGAAGCTGACCTTCCACACGGTTGCGACCGATTCCGACGGCGACCCGAAGAATGTCGATTTCTCTGTCTCCGTGGTTGATGACGTGCCGGTGGCGATCGGCCAGATCATCACCCGCTACGTCGAGGAAGAAGCGCTGAAGGGCGGCAACGAGGATACCTCGCCCGGCGTTGACGGCGATTACGAGTTCTTCGGCCACCACGTTGACGTCACCGGCAATTCGGCTGGTGGCTCGCTCAACATCTTCTGGGGCTCCGACAGCGCCAACGCCGTGATCAATGGCGGCGTCGGCGGTCTCGGCGATCGCTCCGTGGTCTTCGGTACGGTCGTCGGCTCGACGGATCTGACGAACAGCGAAGCGGCCGCGATTTTCTCGATCAAGAGCGGCAACCAGACGATCTCGCCCGCCAACCTGACCTCCGGCGGCGAGCATCTGACCTATACACTGTCGGCCAATGGCACGGTGCTCACCGCCTATGCCGGCAAGGACGTCGTCTTCACCGTTTCGCTCTCCGATACCGGCAGCGGCGCCTACAACTTCGTTTTGTCCGGCACGCTCGACCATCCGGTCAAGGCATCGGGTGCGGGCAATGAAGATGTCCTGTCGCTCTCCTTCAACGCCATCGTCCGCGACAGCGACGGCGACAAAATCACCACCAACTTCACGATCGGCGTCATCGATGACAGCCCGATCGTTTCGTCCAACAACACGGTACAGCTCGACGACGATGCACTCGCGGGCGGTAACCCCGGCGGCAACGGCGACGACCTCAACGCTGTCAACGTCACCGGCACGTTGGCGCATTCCTATGGCGCCGATGGTGTCGGCTCGCTCCTGCTGACGGGCGCCGGTTTCGGCACGTCGGTTCGTGGAGAGGGCAACTATTCGCAGTCGGTCAGCGCCGACGGCAAGACGCTCGTCATCTCGCAGATCCAGAACGGCGCCTCGGTGGCCGTCCTGACCATCACGCTCGACGACACGACGTCCGGCAAGTACACGGTGGTGCAGAACAACCCGGTCATGCACGACAGCGGCCGCAATGAAAACAACGAGATCTTCACCGTCACCTACCAGGTGAAGGACGGCGACGGCGACACGGCAAACGGCACGCTGACGATCAACGTCGACGACGACACACCGACCGTTTCGAACAACGCCACGGTCAGGCTCGACGATGACGCGCTGGCTGGCGGTAACGCCGGCGGCACGGGCGATGATGTCGATGCACAGAATGTTACCGGTACGCTGGCCCATTCCTATGGTGCAGACGGCGCCGGCTCGACGCTGCTGACGGGGGCCACTTTCGAGGGTCGCAACTCTGGCGAGGGCAGCTACTCGCAGTCGCTGAACCAGAACGGCAAGGTCCTGGCGATCTTCCAGGTCCAGGATGGTCATTACGTGAAAGTTCTGACCATCACGCTCGACGACACGACGTCGGGCAAATATACGGTGGTGCAGAACAACCCGGTCCAGCACGCAACCGGCAACGATGAAAATAATGCAACCTTCACCGTCAACTACCAGGTGAAAGACGACGATGGAGACACGGCAAACGGCACGCTGACGATCAACGTCGACGACGACACGCCGACCGTCTCCGAAAACGCCACCGTCAAGCTCGACGACGATGCGCTGTCCGGCGGCAATCCTGACGGCGTCGGCGATGACGTGAACGCACAGAACGTCACCGGTACGCTGGCACATTCTTACGGTGCAGACGGCGCCGGTTCGGTCCTGCTGACAGGCGCCGGCTACGGCACCACGGCTTCTGGAGAGGGCAACTACTCGCAGTCGATCACCAACGGCGGCAAGACGCTCGTCATTTCGCAGATCCAGCACGGCGAAAAGGTGGCCGTCCTGACCGTCACGCTCAGCGACACCACATCAGGCAGCTACACGGTCGTTCAGAACCATGCTGTCATCCATGCGGCCGGCAATGACGAAAACAATGCAACCTTCACCATCAATTATCAGGTGAAAGACGGCGATGGCGATCCGGCCAACGGCACGCTGTCCATCATCGTCAACGACGATACGCCGACGGTCTCGTCGAATGAAATGGTCGTTCTCGATGACGACGCCTTCCCAGGCGGCAACCCCGGCGGTAACGGCGACACGGAAAATGCCGTAAACGTCACCGGCATCCTCGCGCATTCCTATGGCGCCGACGGCGCGGGCTCCGTTCTGTGGGCAAGCAGCATCGCCAAGATTGATCTTCCCTCGGGCTTTACGACCACGACGTCGACTGACGGCAAGGTCCTGACCGTGACGCAGATGCAGGGCACCACACCCGTTGTTGTTCTGGTTGCAACCATCACCAACACCACGACGGGCGCCTATTCGGTCGAGCAGAAAGCCCCGATCGACCACCGCGGCTCCAATCCCGGTATCGAAGACAATCTCGACTTCAAGCTCAGCTATATCGTCACTGACGGCGATTCCGACAAGGCCACCGGCCAGATCACGATCCGCGTCAACGACGACACACCGACCGTTGCAGCCAATGACGTCGTCAAGCTCGACGACGACGCCATGACCGGCGGCAATGCTGGCGGCACGGGCGACGATGTCGACGCTGCAAACGTCAAGGGTATTTTGGCGCATTCCTACGGCGCAGATGGCGCCGGCTCGCTGCTCCTGACCGGCGCCGGCCTTGCGACGACAGCTTCGACCGAGGGCGCTTTCTCGCAGTCTCTGTCGACCGACGGCAAGACGCTTGTCATCTCGCAGATCCAGCACGGCAGCGCCGTCACGGTTCTCACCGTCACGCTCGACGACACGACGTCGGGCAAGTACACGGTGACGCAGAACCATGCGATCCAGCACGCTGCGGGTTCCGATGAAAACAATCAGACCTTCACGGTCACTTACAATGTGAAGGACGGCGACGGTGACGTTGTCGGCGGCTCGTTGGCGATCAGCGTCAATGATGACACCCCGACCATCGTATCTCCGACGCTCGGCCACGCCGCCGAAGTCGGCTCCTCGCAGATCCTTGCCAATGGCACCTTCGAGCAGAACAGCCTGGCGACCGGCCAGAACGGCGTGGTCGAAGACGGCAGGGGCAACTACAGCTACAGCGCCCCGACCGGCTGGACCATCACCGGCGGCGTCGGCGGCTTGTTCGCACCGGCAACCTCGATCGTTTCGGCTGAAGGTCACGATGGCGGCAACGTCGTGTGGCTGCGCGAAGGCGCAACGCTTGCCAGGGACACCGGCACGACGCTTTCTGCCGGCCAAGTCTACTCGCTGCACTTCGACGTCGGCAACCGCGCCGACCAGGATTTTGGCGGCGGCATCGCCAAGCTGATCGCCACCAATGGCAACCAGACGGTCGTGCTCTCGCAGATCAGCCTGACGGAACCGGCCGACGGCAAGTGGGGTTCGATCGACCTGAACTCGCCTGTCATCGGCAGCGACTATGCCGGTTGGCAGCTGCGCGTCGAAATCACCCAGACGAGCGGCACTGGCAACCAGATCCTCATCGACGACGTCGAGCTGCGCCAGTTCACGCCGTCGGTCGCGACCGGCTCGCTCGGCATCAGCTGGGGTGCTGACAACAATGTCGACCTGCGCGGCGTCACCTTCGACACCCAGCAGCCGACGGGCCTGACCTCGAACGGCGATGCGATCCACTACACGCTCTCCGCCAACAACACGATCCTGACGGCGATCTCCGCCGATGGCCGCACCATCTTCACGGTCGAACTCTCGAAGGTGACGGGCGAATACAAGCTCACGCTTCTCGACACGCTCGACCACCAGTCGGTGCCGCAGGGTGGCCTGCAGTTCGCCTTCACTGCGACCGACGCCGATGGCGATCCGGCTTCGAGCCACTTTGCGGTGGCTGTCGCCGATGATAAGCCTGTTGTCTCCAACCCCACCGGCATCGCGCCGGGCGTATCCAACGCCGGCGTTGACGAAAGTGGCATCGTCGCAGCCGGCGGCCAGCCGGCAGGCACCAATGCCGGCCACGAGAACGTCGCGACCGGTAATCTGCTGGTCAACTTCGGTGCAGACGGCTTCGGCTCCACGGCCTTCTCCGGCAAGTTCGATGTTCCAAACGGCAAGAGCGGTTCGCTGGTTGCCGGCGGCGCGGGCGCCGATAGCGGCCTGACGTCCGATGGCCGCACCGTCTTCTTCAGCCTCTCGGCCGACGCGCACACGATCGAAGGCCGCACCGCAAGCGGCGAAGTCATCCTGCGCGCCGTTCTCAACCAGGGCGATGCCGGCTGGAAGGTCACGCTGCTTGGCAATATAGACCATCAGCCGGGCGACTCCGGCCGTGGCGAAGGCCAGTCGCTGAACTTCACCGTTGTCGCCACCGACGGTGACGGCGACAGCGTCAATCTGACACTCTCCACCCGCATCCACGACGACAAGCCCGTCATCGCGGCGCCTGCCGATACCGGCCACCTCGCCGAAAGCGGCCTGCCGTTCGTGTCTGTCGATGCCGGTTCGCTGCACGTCAATCTCGGCGCGGACAACAAGGCGACGCATGTCGAAATCGGCCTCGGCGCCGATGGCAAGCCCGTCATCAACGCTGGCCTGACCTCCGATGGAGTCGCGCTCGACTACCTCGTTCGTCCGACCAACGGTGGCGACCAGGAAATCGTTGCCTTCAAGCACGGTGACAGCGCCGACAACCCGGTCTTCATCGTCGCCGTCGTTCGCGAAGGCAGCTTCGTTGCCACGCTCTACCAGAACCTCGACCACGCGCCGGGCAGCGATACGCTGACGCTCAACCTCGTCGCTCGCGTCTATGACGGCGACGGCGATTACGTCGATCAGAAGTTCTCGGTCGCAGTGGCCGACAGCCAGCCGACCATCACCGGCCCGCTGCAGAACGTGAACCTACTCTCCAACGGCGACTTCACCGGCGGCACCTGGGCGCACGCCGAAAGCTGGGGCGCCTGGGCGACCGAATCCACCGGCTGGAAGATCGAGGGCACTGCTCCCGGCCAGACCGGCGTTCAGCTCGAAAAGATCGTGGGAACCTACTTCGGTCTCGCCTCGTCCAACGGCCACCCGATGGTCGATCTCGGTGCCTCGCCGGGTAACGTCTCGATCTCGCAGAGCGTGACGGGCCTGACCGCCGGCGACAAGTACACGATCAGCTTCGAAATCGGCTCGTCCGATCCGAACTCGTCGGCTCTCGAGGTTCACTGGAACAACGAGGTCTACACCTACGCGGTGACGGGCAAGATGACGACCGTCACGCTCGATGTCACGGCGGGAAGCGGCAGCAATACGCTGACCTTCAAGGAAATCGGCAACGCCAACGACAACACCGGCACCTATCTCGCCAATGTCAGCCTGACGCATGGCGCAGCCGTTCCGGTCTTCACCGGTACGACCGTCGAAGACAGCGGCGAGATCAAGTTCAACCTGCATGCAGGCACGGACTTCAATTTTGGCGCTGACGAAAAGGGCTCCGTGGACTTCGACAAGTCGCATGTCACGATCTCCACGCCATCGGGCACGACGATCACACTGCCTGAGACCGCCTACAGCTACGATCAGAAGACCGGCGTCTTCACGATCAACCCCGGTTACAGCTTCGACGGCCTCAGCGCAGGCGAGGTCGCCAAGATCACCATCCCGTTCACCGTCACCGACGGCGACGGCGACAGCAAGTCGGCTGTTTACCAGCTGACGGTGACAGGCACGAACGACATCGTCAGAAGTTCGGTGGGCTTCCCGGAAACCGGAACGATCACCGAGTATCAGGCGACCGACGCCCGCGCCGGCTCGCCAACGGATCGCACCGAATTTGACGCACCCGCGGGTTACGCTGGCCACAATGGCGGTGGCTTCTGGATCTACGATGACCAGGGCGACAAGCACAGTGTGACGGTGACCGCCGGCGGGACCGGCTATTTCGGCACGCTGGTCGCTTCCGTCGGCGAGGAAACCGCCAATGACGGCGTCGGCTGGGTCGATTGGAAGTATCACGTCAACGACGCGACGCTGAACAAGCTCGCCGAAGGCGAGACCCGCACCGAAATCTTCCACGTCACGGTCGACGACGGCCACGGCACGTCAACGACGCGCGACATCACTGTCAAGCTTGTCGGCACTAACGACAAGCCGGTCTTCGAAATCGCCGGCGACGTTTCGGTCAACGTGACCGAGGATACCAAGCCGACGACAACGGGCACGATCAACTTCACCGACGCCGACCTGATCGACACCCATGCCGCGACCGTAACGGCGCCGCAGGGCCCGACCTACGGCACCTTCACGCTCGGCGCCGTGACCGAAGCCGCCACGACGGAAGGCGGCAGCGTCGGCTGGACCTATACGCTGAACAGCTCGGCGCAGGCGCTGGCGGCAGGTGAGGCCCACGTCGAGACGTATACTGTCAAGATCGACGACGGCCATGGCGGCGTGATCAGCAAGGACGTGCTGGTCACCATCACCGGCACCAACGATGCGCCGGTTGCCTACGCAGACGTCGTCAACGTCAGCGAGGATGCAACCGCCTCCGCGTCTGCCCTGACGGGAGTTCTCGCCAACGACACGGATGTCGATAACGGCGATAAGGCGGCTCTCGTCGTCAGCGCCGTCGGTGCAGGCACGTCCAATGCCGCATTGACCAGCATCACCTCCGTTGCTGCGGTGGTCATCCATGGCACCTACGGCGATCTCAGCATCAAGTCCGATGGCAGCTACAGCTATTCGCCGAACAACGGCGAAGCGCAGAAGCTGGCGCAAGGCGCGACTGCCGATGACGTCTTCACCTACACCGCAAAGGACCCCAGCGGCGCGACATCGAGCTCGACGCTGACATTCCACATCACCGGCACCAACGAAGCGCCGACGGCCGTCGCCAATGTGGTCAACGTCACCGAGGACACCACGTATGCTGCCCTTGACCGCGCGGCCGGCGTGCTTGGCAACGACACGGATGTCGACAGCGGCGAAACCGCAAAGCTTGTCGTGAGCGCGGTTGCTCCCGGCACGGCCGGCACCTTCGCCAGTGTCGCCTCCGACGTCGCGTTGATCGTCCATGGCACCTACGGCGATCTCAGCATCAAGTCTGACGGCAGCTACAGCTATTCGCCGAACAACGGCGAAGCGCAGAAGCTGGCTCAGGGCGCCACCGCCGATGACGTCTTCACCTACAAGGCGAAGGATCCCTCCGGCGCGGAATCCAGCTCGACGCTGACCTTCCACATCACCGGCACTGACGATCCGGCCGTCATCACGGGCGACGTCAACGGCTCCGTCACGGAAGCGAATGGCATTAATGCAGGTATTCCGGTTGCGACGGGCAATCTCCAGTTGACGGATGTCGACAACCCTGCCGACGTCTGGAAGGCCGTCACCGATGCCAAGGCGACCGCCTATGGCAGCTTCACGATCGACGACAAGGGCAATTGGCACTACCAGCTCGACAACGGCAACCCCGCCGTCAATGCGCTCAATAACGGCCAGCATCTGAGCGATAGCTTCACAGTGTACTCGCTGAACGGAGCGTCTCAGATTGTAAACATCCGGATCGACGGCGCGACCGATGTCTCGTTGCTTTCGGTGGTGGAGTCTGTGCCGACGACCGGTCGTTACGCATTCGCCGACAACAGCGATCTGCCGAACGTCATCAACTTCGCGGTATCGTCACTGTTCTCGGGTGGCAGCGGTCAGCTCAGCTATGCGTTCGAGAAGGTTTCCGCGACCGACTCCGACGATTGGCTCAACAAGGGCGTGACCGTCACCGGAAATCCGCGCGAGAATTTCTGGGAAGGATGGTCCTACGACAGCGATGGCGATGCTGGCCTTTACGTCTACCGGGTCACGGCGACGGACAGCACCGGCGCGACGCGAACCAACTACGTCGCCTTCAACGCTATCGCCAGCTACGGCGAGGCGATCACCGTCACCAACAATGCCAGCGGCAACGGCAACAATAAAAACTCCTATGCCTACGCAAACAGCGACTTTGGGGATCTGATCACGATCGACCCCCATGCTCCTGACAAGACGCTCTCTGCCGGTGGCGGCCATGACGTCGTGATCGGCAATAGCGATGGCAACACCATCGACGGTGGTTCGGGCGATGATGCCATCTATGGCATGGCCGGCAATGACACGCTTTACGGCGGGTCGGGTGACGACTTCATCGACGGTGGTGACGGCAACGACACGATCGAAGGGGATTCGGGTGACGACGTTCTGCTTGGCGGCGCCGGCGACGACACGTTCAACTACACCATCGGCGATGGCACGGACATCGTGGTTGGCGGAACCGGCACGGATACGCTGGCGATAACTGGAACCTCTTCCAACGATACCCTTGATGTCATCGTCTCCGGCGGCGTGATCACGCAGTTCGAAGGCGGCACGGTAAGCGGTGTCGAGATCGTGACAGCCAATCTTGGCAACGGCTCCGACACGCTGAGCTATGCCGGAACGACCGAAGCGATCACCATTGATCTGGCTGCAGGCACGGCGACCGGTTTCAACTCGATCTCCGGCATCGAAAACTTTGTCGGCGGTTCCAACACCGGCGACACGCTGAGGGTTGCTGGCGGCTTCATCAACACGAGCGACAGCCAGATCACCAGCATCGAAAACATCACCATGACATCCAGCGGCACGCTCGATGTCTCCAGGCAGTCGGAAAGCCTGACGATCAACGGCACCAGCGGCGTCGACAACATCTTCGCCGGCAAGGGCGGCGGTACGATCAATACCGGTTCGGGCGGTGGCAGCGTCGTCATCGATGCGACCAATGTGACCGGCAAGACCTGGGACGTTAACCTCGGGCTGGACCGCGCAGCCGATACGATTGTGTTCAAGCACGGCAGCGTAGGCAACAGCGACAATGCCATCGCAAACGTCTCGAACTTCGACGTCAGTGTTGACAAAATCGTGATCAAGGTCGACAGCGCCGTTGTTACGGATGGCGCATTCGCATCGAACGTCGCGAACAATGCGAACGTCGTCGGCAAGGAGATCATTGCGATCACCACGACCGTGACCGACTTCACAGCTGACGGCGCGAACGGACTTGTCGAACAGGCCGTGGCGGGAGCCATCGGCAGGATCGGAACCGGGACCTATACCGTGGTCGTTTATGGCGCAGCCGGAGCTGCGATCTATTCGATGTTGGTCACAAACAACGAGAGCGGAAACAACGGCAATCTCGTTGCGACCGACTTCAGCATCGAACACGTCATGACACTTGCGGGCGTGGCTGCAGGAAGCCTGACGGCCAACAATTTCGCGAAGTTGCCGAATGGTGTCGACCCCATCATCCTCGACCTCGACCACAACGGCGTCGCGCTCACCACCCTCGAGCATGGCGTCTCCTTCGACATCAATGCCGATGGTCATCAGGACAAGATCGCCTGGACGGCCGGTACCGATGGCATCCTGGCTTACGATGTGGATGGAAACGGCAAGATCGACAATGGCAGCGAGATCTTCTCGCCGCACTTTGCCGGTGGCAATTATGTCGATGGTCTGGCTGCGCTTGCGACGCTCGACAGCAACCATGATGGCAAGATCGATGCGGCCGATGAGGCCTTCTCGAAGCTCACCATCTGGCAGGATCTGAACCACAATGGCATCAGCGATGCCGGCGAGCTTTCGAGCCTTGCCGATCATCAGATCGCCAGCCTGTCGCTCGATGCGCATGCTTCGGATAGCGCGATCAACGGTCAGGCGATCCTGGCCGATGGCAGCTACACGCTGACGGATGGCTCCACCGGCCACTTCGTCGAAGTTGCCTTCGATGCCACGCTCGGCAGCGCCGACGACAACCATGCCTACTCGCTGATCGGCAGCGATGGCAACGACACGCTCTCGGGCGCCGGCGGCATGTATACGCTGACGGGTGGCGCAGGGGCCGATACCTTCGTGCTCGATGCCGACGCGCTTTCGGATGTGAAGATCGCCGACGTGATCACCGACTACAAGGCCGGCGAGGGCGACACGCTCGACGTGTCGAAGCTCCTCGACAGCCTGCTCGGCCACCAGGCCACCGAAGCCGAGGCGCTCTCGAGCGTCAAGACGACGGTCCAGGGTGCCGACACGGTGGTCAGCGTCAACGCCAATGGCGGCTGGCACGACGTGGCGGTTCTCCAGAACACCACGGAAGCGGTCAAGATCCTGTTCGACGACAAGCACGACACCACCACCGCGCCGCATGTCGGCTAAGGTGTGACGGACAGGCGGACCGCTCCGCCTCACATGACAAGGGAAAAGGCGCGCGAGCGCCTTTTCGCGTTTGAGAGGCATGAGCGGGGTGAGGGGCGGACGGCTCCCCATCGCCGCGCGATCGAGACACGGAGCATGGTCGGGCAGCCGGGCGTCGCGGCCAGTCTGCTTGCGCGGTCGGTGGATGGCGAATGAAGCCACGCGGACTGTTTCGCTTCGGGTGGTGAGAAGCGTTGCGATACCAGTGGCTGATGAGGCGCGGCGGATCTTGGTGGTGCGGCAGTTTTTCGCTGTTGCGGCAAGCCGCTACGATTGCGATATGCCTCAAGCCTCAAGCCTCAAGCCTCAAGCCTCAAGCCTGCGTGCGTCTGTATCGACGCCTAATCTCGCCGGCCATCCAACGCCTGGCCGAAACCGCGATCCACGCGCCAATCGCCCAAACGAAAAGAGGCGCCCCACGGCGCCTCAAGATCACGTCGCGATTGCTCCCGTGTCCACCTCAGCCCTCAGGCCGCCGGCAGTCTCGAAATCGGCACGATCTCGTCGCTCTCTCCACCGCCGCGGTCCATCGCCATTTCGTCGGCCAGCTGGCGGATGTGGTTGAAGTCGGTCGGGCCGTCGAAAACCGCGCCGCCGAGGCGTATGTCGAGCGAAAGCGGTGCGTCGCCGGCGGTGAATGCCGCCTGTTCGCAGCGGCGGCGGATGCGCATGCCGACATCCTGGGCGTTCTCGATCGTGGCGCCCGGCAGGAACACGCCGAGCTCGTTGGTGGCGAGGCGCGCAACGAGGTCGCCCGAGCGTACCGACGACTGGGTGATCGCGGCAAGCGAGTGCATCACCGTGTCTGCCCATTGCGGCCCGTAGCGGCGGCTGATGGCGTCGAGCGTGTCGATGACGACGGCGATCATCACGCCGCCCGCGTCAGTAGAGATTCGCTTGCGGCGGTCGATATAGTGTTCGACGGCGGCCGCGAAGGCAGTTCCGTTGAGCGTCTTGGTAACGCTGTCGTGCCGCTGAGAATAGTTAACGGCGTCCTGCAGTTTTCTGAGTTCGTTATTCTTGATCTGCAGCATCATCAGCAGCGGAAATGCAACAAACAGCGAAATAGCGGTGGCTCCGACGAATCCAACCAAAAATGGTCGCTCCGGCATCAGAAGGTTTAAGATAAGTAAAAAACCGACCGAGAAGGCCGCGAAGCAGATCGAGACGATCGATGCTATGCGCAGTGCGGAAAGGTTTGTTGCGGATTGGTAACGCTGACGGAATTTCATCGCGGGGCGGGTCCCTGTGGAAGTAACGGCAGATAAACACGGGCAGGAAAAGTTGGCGTTAAAAAACCCTGTAAAATTCTAGCTTTAGCTATTGATACTTGGGAATTAACCGTCTCCGCAGGAAAGACCTGTGCCGCAATTGGAATGTGGAAAAATAGGTGTTACTTGTTTGCCGAATGAAAGCGTTCGGTATACGGGTTCACTCGGTGAATTTAGATGTTGAGGGGCATCCGTCTTGTTTAAAACCAAAAGCATTATTGCAGCATTGTCTGCCACTGTTGCTCTGAATTTCTCGTTTTTCGTCGACGCCAACGCGATGTCTTTGCAACAAGCCATCGAAACGACGATGAAAACCAATCCGCAGATACTTCAGGCTGCAAAAGACAAAGAAGCAATCGAGTTTGAACTTCGTCAGGCGCGCGGGCTATACTTACCGTCGGTTGATCTGGAGAGCGGTATCGGCCGCCGCCGGTTGTCGAATTCCTCGACGGGCACGCTGACCTCCGACCATGACTACCTATCGCCAGGCGATGTCGGGGTTACGGTCACGCAGACGCTGTTTGATGGCGGCGCGCGCAAGTCGCAGGTCGATCAGCAGGCCTCGCGCGTCGATGGCGCCTCCTTCCGGGTTCTTGAGCGCTCCGAAGCGCTGGCGCTCGAAGTAATCCAGGATTACCTGGAATATATGCTGCAAAACCAGATCGTTGCCGCCGCGAAGGAAAACGTCTCCTTCCACACGGCGATGGTCGGCGATATCAATGAAAGCATCCGCGGCGGCGCACTCACCGATGCCGACCGTCTTCAGGGCAGCGAACGTCTGCAGGCCGCCAAGGCCCGCATGCGCGAAGCGCTCGAAGAGCTGGAAGCAACGAAGATCCGCTTCATGAAGGCCGTCGGCCAGCCGATCGTCAATGCCCAGACCCCGCCGTCGGTCGCCAAGTATATCCCGAAGACGCTCGACGATGCACTGTTCGTCGCCAACAAGAACAGCCCGCGCATCTTCTCGGCCAACGCCGATGTTGATGCGGCCGATGCCGGCGTTCGCGGCGCGCGCGCCAACTATCTGCCGAAGGTCAATCTCGAGGGTACTGCCCGCGTTGGTAACGACATCGATGGCGATGAAGGCAACACCAACGATTACCAGGTGCGCGTCGTCGCCCGCTGGAACCTTTATCGCGGCGGCATCGATGTCGCCCGCGAGCAGGAGCAGATCCGCCGCGCCGGCGAAGAGCGCTATGCGCTTGCGCAGGTCCAGCGCGAGGTGAAGGAATCGGTCAGTTCCGCCTGGAACGAACGCGTCAGCCGCGGCGAACTGTCTGGCATCCTTGCCAAGCAGTCGTCGATCAACAACCAGCTGGTCGGTTCCTACCGCGAGCAGTTCAAGGTCGGCCAGCGCTCGCTGCTCGACGTGCTCGATGCGCAGAACACCCGCTTCAACACCAAGGTGCTGGCTGATACAGCCCGCGTTGCCTCGCTGTTTGCGGAATACAAGATCCTCGCCGCATCCGGCAATCTGCTTCAGACCATGAAGCTGAAGCCGCTGGATCAGGCCAAGCCCTACGCACGAGAAGAGTTCGCTGTCCCAGCGGCCGCTCAGAATCCCGGATATGCCGAAGTCGACTCTCATCAGAAGGCTGGCATGCCTATGGACCTGCTGGCGCCGATCCGGCAGCAGTAGTAGTCAGGTGACCATAGAACATGCGGAACGTTGCATCTGAGACGAACGGCAGCATGCCGCTTCAAACATTCAAGGCCGCGTTCAAGTCCGTGGCAGCGTTCTATGGTCGACCAAGCTCCGATACGGTGCTCTTCTCCGGCCTTCCGGATGAGATCACCGAATCGCTTGAGGGCGATGATGTCGAGCAGATGGCCGAGCGCATCGGCCTTCAGGTCATCAAGCATCCGGAGCGCGATTGCCGGCTGGGCAATTTCGATTGTCCCGCTATCGTCGCATTCGCCGATGGCGGCGTGCTCCCGCTGCTGGAGATGGCCGAGGACGGCTCCTACATCACCGACATCGTTCCCGTTGCCGGCGTTTCCTCGCGTCTGTCGCGCGAGGATCTGATCGCGCTAAAGCCCGAGACGGCCTTCGCCTTCACGCTCTACTATCAGAACGCGTCCGAAGAAGCGCTTGTTGGTAATGCCGTCGAGATCGAAAAGCGCCACTGGCTGGCAACGACGCTGGCGCCTTACTGGCGCACCTATGTCCGCGTCATGGTGGCAGCACTCTTCATCAATCTGATCGCGCTCGGCTCGCCGCTCTTCACCATGAACGTCTATGACCGTGTTCTGCCCAACAAGGCGATCCCGACGCTCTGGGTTCTGGCCGCCGGCATCACGCTCGCCTATCTCTTTGATTTCCTGCTGAAAACCGCGCGCTCCTCGCTGATCGACTATGCCGGTCGCAAGGCGGACCTGCGCCTATCGCAGATGCTCTTTGACAAGGTGTTGAACTCGACGCTGGCCTCACGCCCGATGTCGACGGGCGAATATGCCAACCGCGTCACGCAGTATGAGTTCGTGCGCGAATTCTTCACCTCGAACACGATCGGCGTCATCATCGACAGCCTCTTCGTCTTCATCTTCCTTGCCGTCATCTATCTCATCTCCGGCTGGCTGGTCGTTATCCCCGCCGTCGCCTTCGTGCTCTCGGTCGTGATCGGTCTCTACGCCCAAGCCGCGATCGGCAAGCGCATGGCGACCGCCGCCAACGAGGCCTCGCGCCGCCAGTCGCTGCTGGTCGAAACCATCTCGACGATCGAGACGCTGAAGAGCCTGCGCGCCGAAGCCACCATGCTGCGCCGCTGGCAGGAACTGACGAAATATTCCAGCCGCACCAGTGAAGAGATCAAGCACGTCTCCACCAACGCCATCAACATGACCATGTTCGTGCAGCAGATGGTGAGCGTTCTGATCGTCATCGCCGGCACCTACGAGTTCTCCGAAGGCCGCATCGCCATGGGCGCGATCGTTGCCACCGTGATGCTCGCAAGCCGCGCCGGCGCGCCGCTCGGCCAGATCGCCATGACGCTGGCGCGCTTCCGCCAGGCCACCATGTCGCTGCGCATCCTCGACAAGATCATGGAACAGCCTGACGACCGCCCCTCGACGGTCGGTTTCGTCAATCGCGAGATCACCCGCGGCGCCTTCTCGTTCCAGGATGTCTCGTTCCAGTATCCGGGCTCGGATTACCCCGTCATCAACAAGCTGTCCTTCAACGTCAATCCGGGCGAGCGCATCGGCATCATCGGCCGCATCGGCTCCGGCAAGACCACGCTCGGCCGCCTGCTGGATGGCCTGTTTGCCCCATCAGGCGGTCGCGTACTGATCGATGGCGTCGATATCCGCCAGTATCATATGGCTGAAGTGCGGGCCAACGTCGCCGTCGCCGGCCAGTCCTCCGATCTGTTCTCCGGAACGGTGAAGGAAAACCTGCTGCTCGGCCGCGCCGACGCCACCGATGAGGACCTGCTCGAAGTCGCACGCATGACTGGCGTCGACGAGTTCGTCGGCACCCATCCGCGCGGCTTCGACATGCCTGTCGGCGAGCGCGGCAGCAATCTGTCGAGCGGCCAGAAGCAGGCGCTCACCATCGCCCGTCTTCTGCTCACGCGCCCCAAGGTCGTGTTCCTCGACGAGCCCTCGGGCGCCATGGACCTCGCGACCGAGCGCAACCTGATAGCCCGTCTCTCCAAGGCCTTCGACCGCAAGACGACGCTCATCATCGCCACCCATCGCTACAGCATGCTGGATCTCGTCGACCGCCTGATCGTCATCGACAAGGGCCGCATCATCGCCGATGGCCCGAAGCAGGCCGTCATCGAAGCCATGCAGCGCAAGCCCGGCGCGCCGGCTCCGGCCGTGGCCCCGCAGGCTGTGCCGGTCGCAAGGCAGGCTCCGGTCACGCCGGTCGCCATGTCCGTCGCTCCGGTCACCTCAGTCGCGCCGGCCCCCGCAGGCTCGGCCGCCATGCCGGTCGCGCAAGTGGCAACCGCTGCTCCGTCCCATCCGATCCCGGTTGCCTCCGTCGCCTCCGGCGCGCCTGTCGGCCCGGCGGCGGCTGCGAACGTGACGCCGATCGTTCCGGGGGTTAAGCTGTCATGAAGAACAAGCACGACAACCCGCCGTTTCTCGCCCGCGCCATTCTCGGCCTCGTGGCGCTCGTCATCGCCAGCTTCGTCGCCTGGGCGGCGATCGCCAAGATCAACGAGATCGCCCGCGGCGAAGGCAAGGTCATTCCCGTCTCGAAGACGCAGATCATCCAGTCGTCCGAACCCGGCGTCGTCCAGCAGATTGCGGTCGTTCTCGGCCAGGTCGTGCGCAAGGGTCAGCTCCTGGTCCAGCTCGACAACACCACCACCACCTCTACGCTCGGTGAATCGGTTGCCAAGGCCCGCGCGCTCGGCGCCAAGGTGGCGCGCCTGAAGCTCGAGGAAGAGGGCAAGTACGACGAGCCCTATAATTGCCCAGAGGATATTCTGGCCGTCGCCAAGGAAGTCTGCGCCAACGAGGCCCAGCTCTTCGCCGCCGATCGCGCCAGCTACACCAACAAGCTCGGCGTGCTGAAAGAGCGCGTCCGCCAGCGCGAAAACGAGCTCAGCGAGGCGCACGCCAATATCGATCGCCTGACGCAGAACATCGACGGCGCCCAGCGCCAGTACGATCTGATCAGTCCGCTCGCCAAGAAGAAGCTGGTCGCCGAAACCGAAGTCTTGAAGACCGAGCGCGATCTCACCGATCAGCAGGGCCAGCTCAAGGTCTATCAGGAAAGCATCGATCGCCTTCAGGCCGCCGTGCAGGAAGCCAAGCTGCAGCTCGGCGATCTCGCGCTCGAACTGCGCCAGCAGGCGCTGACGGACAAGGCGCAGGCGCTGGCCGAGCTCTCGGTCGTCGACGAAACCGTGCGCGGCGCGTCCGATCGCGTCAAGCGCACCGACATCCGCTCGCCGGTCGATGGCATCGTCAACACGCTCGAGGTCAATACGATCGGCGCCTATGTCGATCCCGGCCGCGTCATCGCCGGTATCGTGCCGACGGCCGATACGCTGCTGGTCGAAGCCAAGATCTCGCCGCGCGACGTCGCCTTCATCCGCCGTGGCCAGCCGGCCATCGTCAAGATCACCGCTTACGACTTCTCGATCTTCGGCGGCCTCGAAGGTATCGTTGAAAACATCTCGGCCGACAGTCTGGTGGAGAAGGAAAAGGGCGAGACCTACTATCTCGTGCAGGTCAAGACCGACAAGTCGGAGCTCTCGCGCGACGGCAAGACCTATCCGATCATCCCGGGCATGGTCGCCTCGGTCGAGATCATGACCGGCAGCAAGACCGTGCTCAGCTATCTCATGAAGCCGATCAACAAGGCGCGCACCGAAGCGCTGACGGAGCGCTGACCATGCTGATCGTCAAGCCCGGAATTCAGGACGCAACCGATCTCGAACCGACCGACGAGCAGCTGCCCGCGATCGACGCCGAAGAGATCGAGCCGCGTTTCCGAGCTGTCGCGGGTCGTGGCGGCGAGCGCCGCGGCATCCGGCTGGAGCGCATCTATTGGGACGGCCTCGGCCGCATGTCGGCCTCCGGCAAGATGTCGACCGCCGATCTCGTGCACTACACCGCCTCGCAGATGCCGGAATCCGGCAATCTCGCCTCGCTGCTGCGCGTCCTCAGCCTCAAATGGGCGCTGCGCCGGCTGGATACGGTCGAGGACATCTCCTCGCTCGCCAATGTCAACGCCATCATCCAGGCCTCGCCATCGCCGGCGATCCTGTTGACGCATGAAAAGAAGGTACAGCTCTTCAACGACGCCTTCTTGTCGATGCTGCGCCAGCGCCTGCCGCTCGGCGATCTCGCGCAGCTCACCAAGAGCCTGCGGTTCTCGATCGACACTCAGATCGAGGAAGCCATCGCCACCCTGTCGCGCAACAAGGGCAAGACGCTGGCGACAGGCTTCACCATCGCCGTGGGCACCCAGACCATGAAGGGCCAGATCAATCTGGCTTTGGCGCCGACGCACGAGAAGTCGATGCTCATCGGCTACATCTCCCGCTACTGATCCACCTCAATCCTCGAAACGCCCCGCCGCATCCCGGTCGTGCTCGTACCGGTGCTTCAACGGAAACGCCGGAAGCCACCCCTCGCGGCGGATGGTCCACAGTTCATAGCTCGGCTGGAACTGGTCTTTACTATCAAGCGACCCGAGATTGACCTCGACCTCATCGCCGCTCCGCCCAAACACCGGCGACCCGCAACGCGGACAGAAGAACCGCCCATTATAATCCCCCGTCTCCCCCTCGACCCGCACCGCGTCCTCGGGAAAGATCGCCGAGGCATGAAACAGCGCCCCATGATGCTTGCGGCAATCCATGCAATGACAGATGCCGACCCGATAGGGCGCACCGGATGCCGTAAAACGAACGCGGCCGCAGAGGCATCCTCCGGTAACTTCGCTCATTGCGTCTCTCCTCCGTCAGCGAATGTTTCAGGCAAACGGCAGCGTAGCGCAAAAAGTTTCCGGGGAGGGCGCCTTTCACCTCTGTAAAGATATTCACCCATGTGGTTGACTATCGCTTGGATATGGATATATTCAACCACATGGGTGAATGAAATGGATGAAGACGCACTGTCACGGATATTGAAGGCCGCGGGGGATACCACGCGGCGCCAGATCCTGACGCTCCTCGTGCAAGAGGGGCCTCTCAGGGTGACGGGGCTTGCTGCTCATTTCGACATGTCCCTGAATTCCGTCTCCAAGCACATCAAGGTTCTGGAGGAGGCGGGGCTGGTCACCCGGCGTACTTTGGGCCGCGAGCATTTCATTGCCGCGGAGCTTGAACCGCTGAGACTGACGGAAGACTGGTTCGCGCAACTGAAGTCGATATGGGAGCTGCGCCTGACGGCGTTGGAAGAGTTACTCGTTTCAAAGGAGTGAAGTCATGTCCGAACTTGAACTGACGGTAAGCCGCAAGATCGCCGCCTCGCGCGAGAAGATTTTCAACGCCTGGCTCTCGCCAACAGCGCTGGCCAAATTCATGAAGACGCCATCGGGCAATTTCGATGCCCGAGGTGTCACCACCGATCCGGTCAAGGGCGGTCGGTTCATGATCGTGATGGTCACACCGGAGCGCGAGATCCCGCATTCCGGCACCTATCTCGAAGTCGATCCCTATTCGCGCCTGTCCTTCACCTGGGAATCCCCTCATTCGCTGGATGACAGCGTCGTCACCATCGACTTGAAGGAGATCGACGCCGAAACCACCGAGCTGACGCTGAAGCAGGTGAAATTCCGCAGCGAAGGCGCCCGCGACGGCCATATCCAGGGCTGGACCTCGATCCTCGGCGAACTCGACAAATACCTCGGCTAAGTCAGGGGGCCGAGATGAAAAAGCCGCCGGCAATGCAGCGCCGGCGGCTCCATTTCGCCTCGGTATCGAAGCGGGATGCGAGAGGAGGCCAGCCCCGGCCCTCGCCCTTGCCTTCAGATCAGAAGGCAACACCTTCGCCAGGCGCGACCTTTTCGATCGGCATGGCAGATGCCATCTGGCTGCCGCCAACGCGCGAGCCGTGCAGGTAGCCCTTGCCGCCGGCGATCGAATAGAGCGGCATGTAGTCGGGCAGGCGGCTATCGGCGAGAACCTCGTCGCGCATGTTGTCGAGAATATAGTGGTTGCCGCCGGCCGAGACCGAGAGAACGGCATGGTAGAAATGGCGCTTCTGGTCGAAGAGCACGACGACCGCCATATCCTTCAGGTCGACGCCCTCGGCATTGAGTGCCGCCATCTTCAGGATCGCGAAATCCTCGCAATCGCCCTGCTGGCGCTTCAGCGTCTCGGAAGGCGTCGCCCAGTAATCGGCGACCTTGTAAGTGTCGATGTCGCGGGCGTAGCGGATCGTGTGGTTGATCGTGGTGTTGACCGCGTTCATCTTGTCGCGCAGCGATGCCTGCGAGGTCTTGGCGAACGATGCCTTGACCGCGCTGACGGCCTCCGTGCACTTGCCCGCGCCGCAGGAAATGGCGGTGCCGCTGGTCATTTCGTCCAGCGAAGGCGCCAGCCGCTTCAGGGCTGCCAGGCGCTTGAAGGGGATCGCCACCGATCCGAACACGCCGCCATCATCGGGGCGCGCGGCGATCGAGGGGCGGGTTGCTGGCTTCACGGATGCGGTGGTCTCTGGGCTGAATGCGGCGGCCGCAACCGGCGCCGGCGTCTTCAGGGTCGCGAGATCGACCGAGCCGAAAGCCTGTGCGAGACCGCGTCCGGCAAGCGTGACGAGGCGCGCCATGCCGCCGACGCTGACAGCGCTTGCCGCCTGCTCGGCGATGCTTGCTGAAATATAGCTGGAGTAAGATGCGCCGTACGCTTCTGTATTATAAAGAACAGAAGCCGATGCGTGATTGTAATAAAAAGAAGAAAATGCCGAAATGAGTGCGATAAAAGCGATTTTGTTTGCTTTTGTTCTTTTGGTCACGGGACTTAATTTCTCCACTTGTTGGGAGAAATGTACAGATCAGCCATAAATATCGGGTTTGGAAGCGTGGATAACTTAGAACGAAGTTATCCGCTCAAAAAAGCTGAAAATTTTAGCTTTTCCGTCAACTAAGTTTGGGGGAAGGGTTTGCTTTCGCCAAATGCCTATGCAGATATGAGGCCGCGAAATGGCCGCTATAGACGGCCTGATTAGGGTTTGGGGGAAGCAGTGATCGTTGACGGCAGGGATGAGGCGCGTGGCGCGCATGGTTTACGCGGCGTCCTTCGCGCAGCCCACAAGGGCGCGCAAGCCGCTCGATCGCTCCTGCTTCTCTCCGTCGTCCTTTCCTGCGGCGCACTCGCCGCCTGCCAGTCCGACGTCGATGGCATCGCCAGGAACGTCAAGACCAACGACATCAAGCCGCCGTCGAGCGACGTCGAGGAAAGCTTCGGCGAAAACGGTGCCGAGATCACTCTGCTGATGCAGAAGGGCTCGAACGGGCTCTTCGAGGGGCCGTCGCGCGATGTCAGGGATGCCGCAGCACTCGGCATCGGCGAGCTCGGCGCCAACCAGGCCTTCGTCAAGGTGATCGACGTTGCGAGCCCCGCCGCAGCGCCTGCTGCGGTGGCCGCCGCCAAGTCCAGAAGCTCGGCGATCCTCATCAGCTATTTGCCGCCGGCAACGACGGCAGCCGTCGCCGCCATGCCGTCCGACCAGCGCCCGCCGCTCCTCAATCTCGGCCAGCCCGTGCCGGCAACATCAGGCAATGTCTACAACCTCGCATCGAGCGAAACCGACAGCGCGCTGGAAGGCCTGCGCGCGGCCGCTGCCAGCGGCCACAAGAAGGTCGTCGTCTTCGCCCAGCGTGATCTCCCGCAGGCAGCCGATCTGAGGCTGGCCGACGCCATCCGTGCCTCGGGCGGCACCTTTCTCGGCATCACCAGATATGACCTGACGGATGCAGCGGCCGCAGCCGCCGTTGGGACGGCCAAGCCGCAGCTGCAGCAGGCCGATACGGTCCTCATCCTCGGCCGCACCGCGATCACCACCACCATCGAAGGGGCGATCAAGGCCGGCGGCCAGAGCAATCTCAATTTCGTCGGCACCAGCGCCTGGCCGCCGCAGACCTACCGCGAACCGACCGCCAACGGCACGCTGATCGCCATGGTCGAGCCCGAGGCCACCTCGCTGATCTCGGAACGCTACCAGCGCCATTACAAGCGCCCGCTCTCGGCCGATGCCGCCTATGGCTATGACGCCATCGCCATCGCGTCGGGCATCATCCGCACCAAGGGTCCGACGGGCCTCAACGCCGAAACGCTGACCAGCAAGGTCGGCTTCCGCGGCGTCACCGGTCTCTTCCGCCTGTCGCCATCGGGCCAGGTCGAGCGCCGCTTGAGCCTCTACGCGATATCAGGCGGCAAGCTCAACGTGCTAGCCGCCGCACCCGCTTCGTTCTAACGCAGGCCGACGGCCGCCCGATCAGCCGGCTGTCGCGGCGGCGGCGAAGAAGCCTTCCGGGCTCTCCACTTCCACCAGCCTCTTGCCGTCGATCTGCCAGAAACGGTTGCCGACGTTGCGGATGAAGTCGCGGTCGTGCGAGACCAGCAGGCAGCTCGCCTGCTGTGCCATCAACTCGCTCTCCAGCGCCTCCTGGCCCTCGATGTCGAGATGGTTGGTCGGTTCGTCCAGCAGGTAGAAGTTCGGGTTGGTCAGCCGCAGCGCCAGCATCCCCAATCGTGCCTTCTGCCCGCCCGAGAGCCTGCCGATCGGCTTGCCCTGCATCTCGATCGTCATCCCGGCGCCGGCGAGCAGCGCGCGGGCTCTCGCGTCGCCGACATCGAAGCGCCTGAGGATCATCCGCATCGGCGTCTCCTCGTCGATCAGCTCGTTCAGCGCCTGGTCGCCATAGCCGAGCACCAGCGACGGCGTCGCCTTGATGCCCTCGACCGCCCCGTCAGATTCGATAATTGCGCGGCGCAGCATCGTCACCATCCGGCTCTTGCCCATGCCATTGGCGCCCAGCAGAACGATGCGATCGCCTTGGCAGATGAACTGCTTGCCGGTCTTGAAGAGCGGCGTGCCGTCCGGCCGCGCCACGATCGCATCCTCGAGCGTCACCAAAACCTTGGCGTGCGTGCCGCGGTTGGCAAGCCGGATCGCCCCCGAAGATCGCTCCAGATGTGCGGGCTTGGCCGCGTCCTCAAGCTTCTCCGCCCGCTGCTTCAGCTGCTTGGTCTTGACGACGAGCAGGTCGCTGCCGGAGTTGATGCCGATATTGTTGAGCTTGGCGGCCTGCTGGCGCAGCTTCTCCGCCGTCTTCATGTCGCGCTGGTAGCGCCGCTCGTCGGCCGCATCGCTGTCGTCGAGCGCTGCCCGCGCTTGCGAATAGGGCAGCGAAAACAGCGCCGATTGCTCGGGCCTCAGAAACAGCGTCCGGTTGGTCGTGGCATCGAGAAAGGCGCGGTCATGACTGGAGATGATGACGGGCATGTCGCGTGGCAGCGCGTTCAGCCAGTCCTCCAGCCGGGCGATCTTGCCGAGGTCGAGATGGTTGGTCGGCTCGTCGAGCAGAAGCACGTCCGGCTCGGTCACCGAGACCCGCGCCAGCATCGCCAGCCGCTGCCAGCCGCCGCTGAGCTGTCCCACCGGCCGCTCGCGCATCTCATCAGGCACATCGAGGCCGGCAAGCACCATGTCGACCCGCCAGCTTTCGTTGAGTTGCTGGTCCTCGGGCAGCGCCTTCAGCACTGCCTCGTGCAGCGGCAGCGCGAGCAGGGCAGGCGGCACGTCCTGTTCGACATGGCCGATAGTGAGCCCGCGCGAGCGGGTGATGTCACCCTCGCTCGGCTCGATCGCGCCAGACAGGCAGCGCAGCAGCGTGGACTTGCCGCGCCCATTGGCGGCGACAAGGCCGATACGGTCGCCGGCGCCGATCGCAAGCGTGAGGTTGGAAAACAGCGGCTTGCCGAGGGTAATGCCGAGATTGCGGATATGGATTGTCGTCATGATCTTGCTCTGGTCTTGCGAGCAAGCACAGGCGCGTCGCGGGCATCAGCCTTCATCGCGCGCGTATGCTCAAGCTCGGGGACTATAAAACATGCAGGCGAGCATAGGCTCACGGCTGCAGTGCCACGAGGGGCGGACCAGGAAGAGGGTGTCGAGAAACGGTCTCTGGTCAGCCCTGCAAACGCATTTGCAGGGCGTTGACGGGGCCACGCTGGCGATTGAATCGGAAATGTATCGTCACGCGCAACCCTCCTTTCTCAAGTATTTCGGCAATAGCATTGCGAGCGCGAAAATTCAACCATGATGCTCGTGCACCGTGATCAGGAAGATGGCATCGGCCTCGATCGCCTTCAGGATCACGCCGCCATCGCTGCGATAGATCTGCAATTCCGAAAGCACGCCCGCGGCCGAAAACAGGATGATGTCGACAAGCGGCCCGTAGGGATCGGCGACCTCCTTGTCGTCGAAATAGCCCGACGCGACCGGGTGCGCCGGCAGGTCGGCGGGCCAATCGGTCCGGTCGCGCAGGCGAAGGCGTAGCGAGCCGGATGCGTCGATCTCGGCGGCGCGGTAGTGGTCGCAGTCCCAGGCTGGCGGCACCTCGCCGCGCGCGGCGTGACGCGCCAGACGCTGGATGATCTGCTTTTCTGCGGGGTTCAACTCTCTCCAAATCAACGTCACGCGGTCGCTTCCGAAAAGAGTTGAGGGATCACCGTTTCAGGCTGCCGAGAATGCCGCGCACCAGCGCCCGCCCGACCTGGGTCGCCACGGTGCGCGCCACGCTCTTCATCGCCGCTTCCACCACCGTCTCGCGCTGGTAGCCGCCGGAGCGGGGGCGGCCCTGCGCCGGCTTCTCGTCCTTGTCGTCGTCGCCAAAGCCCGGCAGCGTCCAGCGGCCGGAGGCGCTTCCCTCGGTCGGCTGTGTCGGCTGCGCCTGCTTGGCGGCATCGGAATCGGATGCCTTCTGCGCCCGCGCCGCCAGGATCTCGAAGGCGGATTCGCGGTCGACATCCTCGTCGTAGACGCCGAGCACCGGGCTCTTGTCCATCACCTGCTGGCGTTCCTGGTCCGTCAGCGGCCCGACGCGGCCGGATGGCGGGCGCACCAGCGTGCGCTCGACGATCGATGGCGCACCCTTGGCCTCCAGCGTCGACACCAGCGCTTCGCCGGTCCCGAGTGTGGTGATCACGGTCGCGCAATCGAAGGCCGGGTTGGGGCGGAATGTATCGGCCGCCGTCTTCACCGCCTTCTGCTCGCGCGGCGTATAGGCGCGCAAAGCGTGCTGCACGCGGTTGCCGAGCTGCGCCAGCACCGTCTCCGGCACGTCGAGCGGATTCTGCGTGACGAAATAGACGCCGACGCCCTTGGAGCGGATCAGGCGCACGACCTGTTCGACACGCTCGACCAGCACCTTCGGCGCATCGTTGAAGAGCAGATGCGCCTCGTCGAAGAAGAACACCAGCTTCGGCTTTTCCGGATCGCCGACTTCGGGCAGCTCCTCGAAGAGCTCCGACAGCAGCCAGAGCAGGAAGGTCGCGTAGAGCCGCGGGTTCATCATCAGCTTGTCGGCGGCGAGCACCGAAATATTCCCGTAGCCGCGATTGTCTGATCGCATGATGTCGGTGATCTTCAGCGCCGGCTCGCCGAAGAAATGCTCGGCGCCCTGCTGCTCGAGCACCAAGAGCGCGCGCTGGATCGAGCCGACGGAGGCCTTGGAGATCAGCCCGTACTGGCTGGAAAGCTCGGTGGCGTTCTCGCCCATGTAGTTGAGAAGGGCGGAGAAATCCTTGAGGTCGAGCAGCGGCAGGCCGCCCTTGTCGGCGATCTTGAAGGCGATGTTGATGACACCTTCCTGCGGCTCC
This sequence comes from Rhizobium sp. UBA1881, assembly GCF_002338015.1. NCBI lineage: Bacteria > Pseudomonadati > Pseudomonadota > Alphaproteobacteria > Hyphomicrobiales > Rhizobiaceae > Rhizobium > Rhizobium sp. UBA1881. The sequence goes on along the minus strand of NZ_DDHH01000090.1, from coordinate 1,154 downwards.
GACGCATCCATCAGCCGGGCGAGCAGGAGGGGGCCCATCTCGGCGATGGTGGTGCGCACCCGGTGGCCCTTTTCGCCGAACAGGTCCCAGAAGATCACCGGGAACTGGTCCGCTTCGTAATCGTCAAAGCCGATCTGCTCGGCCCGCTTGGTCATCCAGTCCTGCGGCTGGCCCTTCATGGCAATGCCGGAGAGATCGCCCTTGATATCGGCGCAGAAGACGGGAACGCCGGCTCTCGCGAAACCTTCGGCCAGCACCTGCAGCGTCACCGTCTTGCCGGTGCCGGTGGCGCCGGTCACCAGTCCGTGGCGGTTGCCGTATTTGAGTTCCAGATATTCGGGGGTGTTGATACTGTCATCAGGGTTGCGGCTGGTACCGATGTAGATCTTGCCATCCTCGAGCATGCGAAAGGTCTCCCTGCCGGCGACGGACGCCGATTGCGTCAAAATGCGGAGAGCATAATCCGCATGTTCATTGTAATATGCTTCGACTGTTATAAGCAGGGACCGCAATGCCGACAACTGTCTGCATTAAAAGGAAAACTGGGATAAGCGCCAATCTTGGTCCGCTCTCCCGCCCGATGCCTTGAGTTGCCACTCGAAGTCGATTAACGTTGACGTTAACGTCAATAAAACCAGGAGGATGACGATGAATGAAATCGTGGATCAGATAGCCGCACGGGTCGGCATTCCGGCCGAAGTGGCGGAAAAGGCGCTCGGCATGATGCTTGGCTTTCTCCAGCGCGAAGCGGCCGACGGCCCGGTCGCCAAGATGATCGAAGCCATTCCGGGCGCCTCCGATCTGGTGGCCCAGTATAACGGCGCCGGCGAAACCGGCGGCGGCGGCCTTCTCGGCAGCATCATGGGCGCTTTGGGCGGCGGCGGCATCATGGCGCTCGGCCAGCAGCTGATGTCGGAAGGACTCGGCATGGGCGAGATCACCTCGCTCGCCAAGGAAACCCTTTCAATTGCCGAACAGCACGCCGGCAAGGAAGTCGTCGACGAGGTCGTCGCTTCGGTGCCGGGGCTCAGCCAGTTCGTTTGATCGGATTGGGTTTGTGGATGATGCAGCGGGCGGATCTTCCGCCCGTTTTGCTGTGGGGTGAGTGCTGAGGTGGGCGTTTGCGCGGTGTGGCCCCCTCATCCGACCCTTCG
>NZ_DDHH01000114.1:0-44170 GCF_002338015.1 Rhizobium sp. UBA1881 | reverse complement strand
ACGAGCCCGAGGATGACGCCGCGACTGAGGAAAGCCTTTACTCTTCAGTCGCTTAGCGCCATTTCAGTGTTGGGGAGGCGACGTCCACCCAACCCTCCACCGTCATGCTCGGGCCTGTCCCGAGCATCTAAGCACGCCGCAACGAGTTCGACGTGCGTGGATCACTCGCACTACGTTGGCCCCGTAGCCCCAAACGCCGAAACTGCCGTCGCGATCCTCTTCCTCCCCACCTTTGTTCCACCCATACAACCCGCCACAACCACGCCACATCAATGGCGCGCAATTGTTCATTTATTGTTCTTGTTTCATTCCAATTTCTATGCCAGATTGCAATCCGCGACCATGATGGGTCGCGGTTTCAGGTGCAAGGGGTTGCACCACAGGGATCTGGGCCGAGGGGTTGGGCATGGTGGCACGCGTCAGCACGGTTGCATTCCAGGGCATAGAAGGGGTTCCGGTCGAGGTCCAGGTCATGGTCGCGCCCGGCAAGCTGATCACCCAGATCGTCGGCCTGCCCGACAAGGCGGTGGCCGAAAGCCGCGAGCGGGTGCATGCGGCACTCCATGCCTCCGGCCTGGCGCTCCCCGCCAAGCGCATCACCGTCAACCTCGCCCCCGCCGATCTTCCCAAGGAAGGTAGCCACTTCGATCTTCCCATAGCACTCGGCCTGATGGCAGCCCTCGGCGCCATTCCGGCGGACGCGCTTTCAGGCTATGTCGTCATCGGCGAACTCAATCTCGACGGCACGATCGCCGCCGTCAACGGCGCGCTGCCGGCCGCGATCGGCGCCAACGCGATGGGGAAAGGCCTGATCTGCCCGGCCGAAAGCGGCCCCGAGGCCGCCTGGGCCGGCGCCGAGCTCGATATTCTGGCACCCCGCAGCCTGATCGCGCTCGCCAATCATTTCCGTGGCACCCAAGTGCTCTCGCGCCCCGAGCCGTCGATCCGCGCCACCGCCGCCAATCTTCCCGATCTCGCCGATATCAAGGGCCAGGAGAGCGCCAAGCGAGCGCTGGAAGTGGCGGCCGCCGGCGGGCACAATCTGCTGATGGTCGGGCCGCCAGGTTCCGGCAAGTCGATGCTCGCCGCCCGCCTGCCGTCGATCCTGCCGCCGCTCTCGGCCGCCGAGCTGCTTGAAGTCTCGATGATCCACTCGATCGCCGGCCAGCTCTCCGGCGGCAAGCTCTCCGATCGACGGCCGTTTCGCACCCCGCACCATTCCGCCACCATGGCGGCCCTTGTCGGCGGCGGTTTCCGAGCGCGTCCTGGCGAGGCGTCGCTTGCCCATCACGGCGTGCTCTTTCTGGACGAGTTTCCCGAGTTCTCGCCGCAGGCGCTGGATGCGCTGCGCCAGCCGCTGGAAACCGGCGAGTGCATCATTGCGCGGGCCAATCACCGCGTCAGCTATCCCGCCACGATCCAGCTGGTGGCGGCCATGAACCCCTGCCGCTGCGGCATGGCGGGTGAGCCCGGCCATAGTTGCGCCCGTGGTCAGCGCTGCATGGCTGATTACCAGGCCCGCATCTCCGGCCCGCTGATGGATCGCATCGATATCAGGATCGACGTGCCCGCCGTCTCCGCCTTCGACCTGATCCGCCCGGCGCCGGCCGAAAAGAGCGCCGACGTCGCCCGCCGTGTCGCCCGCGCCCGTGATCTGCAGCGAGACCGCTTCCGCGCCGCCGGCCTCGGCGAGACCGGCACCAATGCTCGCTGCTCCACCGCCATGATCGAGACCTACGCGGCCCCCGATGCATCCGGCCTGCAGCTTTTGCGTGACGCCGCCGAAAAGATGAAGTTCTCCGCCCGCGGCTACCACCGCGTCCTCAAGGTCGCCCGCACGCTTGCCGATCTCGACGGCCAGGAGATGGTCGGCCGCATCCACTTGGCCGAGGCGATCTCCTACCGCATGGCGGGCGAGCGGTTGACGGCGGTGGCATGAAGGAGAGGGGGCGAGCGAAAGCGGACGGGCAGTCGGAACGTCGTCGCTGCCTTGCCGGAGCGCAGTAGTCCGGTGCCTCAGGTCTCGCGCTGTGCGCCGACCTCGTAGCTCTGGAGCTTGCGGTCATGAATGCCGAGTGCTGGCCATGCGGCGCGCCAGTCGCTTAGGTGCGCGGTTTGGAAATGGCGGTCGAGCGAGGCTTGGTCGCGCCAGCGTTCGGTGACGTGAACGAGGCCGGGCTCGAGCACGTCCTCAGCGTAGGAATAATCCAGGCAGCCGTCTTCGGCGCGGCTCATCTCCACCATGCGCTGCATCACGGGGCGTGCGAGCGCGAGGTTCTCATGGGGGAGGCGGATGGTTCCGACGATCAACAGCATAGGGTGGCTTGCTTACGTTAGGAGGTTGGCGGGGGGCGACAGTGGAAAGGGCGCCGAAGCGCCCTTTTGATAACGAAGTAAAGCGTGAAGTGCGGATGCTGGGAACCGCGACACGCTTCAGCCCGATCCTCAGCCGCCGAGGCCTTCGAACAGTGCCGTCGAGAGGTAGCGTTCGGCGAACGACGGGATGATCACGACGATAGTCTTGCCCGCGTTTTCCTCGCGGGAGCCGATCTTGATCGCGGCGGCAAGGGCCGCGCCCGAGGAGATGCCGACCGGCACGCCTTCGAGGCGGGCGACGTGGCGGGCGGTTTCGAGCGCGGTCGCGCTATTGATGGTGACTACCTCGTCATAGATGTGGGTGTCGAGGATGGCGGGCGCGAAGCCAGCGCCGATGCCCTGGATCTTGTGCGGACCCGGCTGGCCGCCCGAGAGAACCGGTGATTCCTCCGGCTCGACGGCGATCACCTTGATCTCGGGCTTCTTCGACTTCAGCACCTGGCCGGCGCCGGTAATCGTTCCGCCGGTGCCGATGCCCGATACCAGGATATCGACCGTCCCATCCGTGTCGTTCCAGATCTCCTCGGCGGTCGTCTTGCGGTGGATTTCGGGGTTGGCGGGGTTTTCGAACTGCTGCGGAATCATCGCGTCGGGCAGCGTCGCGGCAAGTTCCTCGGCCTTGGCGATCGCGCCCTTCATGCCCTTCGGCCCCTCGGTCAGCACCAGCTCGGCGCCGAGCAGCGCCAGCATCTTGCGGCGCTCGACCGACATGGTCTCGGGCATGGTGAGGATCAGCTTGTAGCCCTTGGCGGCGGCGGCGAAGGCGAGCGCGATGCCGGTGTTGCCCGAGGTCGGCTCGACCAGCGTCGTCTTGCCTGGCGAAATCTTGCCCTGCGCTTCCAAGGATTCAATCATCGCCACGCCGATGCGGTCCTTGACCGAGGCGATCGGGTTGAAGAATTCGAGCTTGGCCAGAAGGTTGGCCTTCACGCCCTTTTCCTTCGCGAGCTTGTCCAGTCGAACGATCGGGGTATCGCCGATCGTTTCCGTGATCGAGGAGTAGATGCGGCCGCGGCCCGGTTTCTTCGACATGATAAGGCTCCCTTGATGAAATATAGAGTGAGAATAGGGTCTAAGCCGGTGGTCGGCCAGAGTAGCTTCACCCGCCAACCCTGTGGTTCAGAGAAAAAACCCTTTGCGAACCACGGTTTAGCGGATGATTTTTTCAGGCCGCGCGGGTGGCGATGAAGGCCGCGGTGCCCGCCAGGATGCTCGCCGCCACCCTGTTCAGCGCCTGCAGCGCCCGTGGTTGCTTCAGCAGCGTGCGCGCCCGCGATGCCAGCAGCATATAGGGGATCAGCACCACCAGAAGCACGACGAAAGTGGTCAAAAGCAGCAGGCCGTATTCGCGCATCCCGACGCTGTCGATGCTGATCAGCGTCGGCACCAGCGCGACGTAGAAGAGCATCGTCTTTGGGTTGCCGAGTGTCACCAGCAGGCCGGAAAGAAAGCTCATGCCGATATTGCTGGATTTCTTCGCGGCGATGTCTTGCGGCAGGAGGCCCGCGGTCCAGAGCTTGTAGGCGATATAGCCGAGATAGAGCGCGCCGAGAATCTTGATGACGATGAACACCTCGGTGAAGGTCTGCGCCACGAAGGCGAGGCCAAGGATCACGGCGGTGAGATAGGTCATGTCGCCGAGCACCAGCCCAAGGCCCATGAAGAAGGTCTCGCGGAAGTTCGAGCCCAGCGCGCGGGCAACGATGGCGGTGATGCCGGGGCCGGGAATGGCGGCGGCGATGAACAGCGCCGCGGCATAGGCGAAGAGTGCGGTGAACGACATGTGAGCCTCCCAATCGGCTGTGTTCTACGCCTCTTGCCGGGCCGTTTCAACAGGCCGTTGGGTAGCCTCAACGGGGCGGATTTCCGGCGCGGGCATTCTGTCACGGGCGTCTGCTATTGACGCCTCGGGTCGCGGTTCTAGTTCTCGGTTGGTGGCGGATGTCTGGCCTCAGCCGGAGCCGGAATTGTCGGCCACATGGGGGACGCAACCCGTTCCGGCACCCGTATCACGCCGATCTGGCGAAGGAGAAAATTTCATGTCGACACCCGTCGAAAAGCGCAAGACCGCGGCCCTCGCAACCCCGACCGATCTGAAGAGCAACGCCATCCAGGATATCTCGGGCGCGCTGGCAGCGCTTCTGGCCGATACCTTCGCGCTCTATCTCAAAACCAAGAATTTCCACTGGCACATGTCCGGCCCGCATTTCCGCGATTATCACCTGCTGCTCGACGAGCATGCAGAGCAGATCTTCGCCATCACCGACGAGATGGCCGAGCGCGCCCGCAAGATCGGCGGCACGACGCTGCGCTCCATCGGCCACATCGGCCGCCTGCAGCGCTTGGCCGATAACGACGCCGACTACGTGACGCCGGAGGACATGCTGGCCGAACTGCGTGACGATAACCGCCAACTGATCTCGCTGATGCGCGAGACCCACGACGTCTGCTCCGAACACAACGACGTCGCCACGACAAGCCTTCTCGAAAACTGGATCGACGAGGCGGAGCGCCGCCACTGGTTCCTCTTCGAGATCACCCGCCAGGCGAAATAATCGCCGCTTTCTGGTCCAAGGCTCAGGCCCGGACGCCCCGCAGTGCACCTTTCAGCCGTGCCGGCGTCCAGCCAAGATTCATGCCCGCCGCCGCCAGAAGAATGATGGCGGCGCCGGCGATCTGCAGCGGCTGCAGCGCGTGGCCGAAGGCGACCCGGTCGACGACGATCGCCGCGATCGGGTAGAGGAAGGATAGCGCGCCGGTCAGGTGGATCGGCAGCTTCTGGATCGCGCCGTAGAGCAGCACATACATCAGCCCCGTATGCACGACGCCCAGCGTCACCAGCAGCGACCACGTCGCGCTGTCATAGGGCAGGGCGGAGAAGTCCGTCATCGGCGCCAGCATCACCACGCCGGCCGAAACCTGGATCAGCGCGATAAGGTGCGGCGGCGTGCCCTTCAACCATTTCGCGGCCAGCGCCGCCAGTGCGTAGAAGAAGGCCGCGCCCAGCGCCATGGCGATGCCGATGGCATAATCGCCGCCCGCGCCCGCCACCTGCGGCTTGCCCTCGACGATCCCGATCATGCCGATGAATGCCAGTACCAGCCAGAACAGCTTCGCCGCGGTGATCCGGTCGCCGAGAAACAGGGCGCCGAGCCCGAGCAGCATGAAGGGCTGCGTATTGTAAACGGTGGTCGCGACCGAGATCGACGTATGCCCATAGGCGCCGAAGAGCAGCAGCCAGTTGAACACGATGGCGACACCCCCGAACACCGCGATCGTAAAGGCACGCAGCCCGATCGTCCCGGGCTTCAGCAATCCCATCGCCGCGCAGACGACAAGCAGGCTGATCGCCCCGAACAGGCAGCGCCAGAAGACGACGCCGCTGACCGGTTGGCCCGACATCACGACGAACCAGCCGATCGTCCCCGAAATCAGCATCGCCGCTGTCATCTGCATGCTGCCGCTGCGGATATCCTGTTGCATTCCCGTCTCCCGTTATTGAGAGCAAGGATATTGCGACGGCGACACCATTTATATAATCGTGAAGCGTCAGATGGCGGATTTCACCTTTCATCGTGAGGCGAAATGAGCGTTCAACCTAACAATGATCTCGACGATATTGATCGCCGCATTCTCGAGGCGCTGGCCGCCGATGCGCGCATGTCGCTGAAGGAGTTGGCGCAGGCAGCCGGTCTCTCGTCGCCCAGTGCCGGCGAGCGTCTGCGCCGGCTGGAGGAGCGCGGCGTCATTTCCGCCTTCACCGTCGATATCGATCCCACGGCCCTCGGCTATCCGCTGCAGGCGATCGTCCGCGTCCGGCCGCTGCCGGGGCAGCTGCATGTGGTGGAGCGGATCATTCAGGAGACGCCGGAGTTCGTCGAATGCGACAAGGTCACCGGTGATGATTGCTTCGTCGCCCGCCTCGTCGTCCGCTCCATGGCGCAGCTGGACACGATCCTCGACAAGGTCGCGGAAAAGGCCGAGACCAGCACGTCGATGGTGAAGGCCTCGCCGGTAAAGCGCCGCCTGCCGCCGCTGAGCTGAAAGCCTAGAAATCCGCCATCGGCGAAAGCATCGCCGGCCGGTCGAGACTGATGTCGAGATCGGTGCGGATCATGAATTGCGTACCGCCGTCGATCAGCCGCGCCTCGCCCTGCCAGCCGAGCTTGTCCGGCGAAAACAGAACCTCGACCGCTAGAGGCGCAATGCCGAGTCCGCCGAGGATGGCCCCAAGCGGCGGAATGGTCGAAGCAATCACATCCGACAGCACGAATGTGTTGTCGTCCCCCACCTTCCAGGCGATCACCGCCTGCCGGTCCTCCAGCCAGCTCAGCCGCACATCCGGATCGAACTGCGTGTTGATCAGGAACATCGCCGCGCTCTCGCAGACCGCCAGAGCGTCTGACACCGGCGTGCGGGATTTCAGCGTCCGCTGCAGCAGCGCAAGATCCTCGGGATTCCATGGGTCGAGCGTCCGCGCCGGCTGGGCGCTCATGACAGGCTCCGGCGCCGCGCCGGCATAAAGATGCATCGGCAGCGAGCGGAAGCCATAGGGCGTGTAGAGATCAGGCTTGTCCGTATAGAGCACGATAGCCTCGAAGCCCTGGACCGCGCACCAGTCGAGCGCCTTTCGGGTCACGTCGCGATAAAGCCCGCGCCCACGCCAGGGCGGCCGCACGGCGCCCGATTGCAGGCCGGCGGCGTTGATTTCGCGGCCGTTGATGACAATAGGCATGGCGAAGGCAGAGAGATTGGCGGCCAAAAGACCGGTCTCGTCGAACCAGCCGAAGGGCATGCTGGTGGGATCGGCGCCGCCGAGGCGCTTCAGCGGGTCGAGATCGATACCGAATGTATCAGAGAGCAGCGACACCAGCGCCGACCAAGCCTTGTCGTCGGCAAAATAGTCCTGCCGAAAGGTGAGGCCGGAGCTATCGGTCGCCTTTTCCATCACACGCCCGTGGAGCCGAAGCCGCCGGCGCCGCGCGCCGTGGTGCTCGCCTCGGTGATCTCGGCGACGCGCGCCTGCGTCACCGGCGCGATCACCATCTGGGCGATGCGCATGCGGCGGGTGATCTCGAACGGCTCCTCGCCGAGATTGATCAGGAGCACCTTCACTTCGCCGCGATAATCGCTGTCGATCGTGCCTGGTGTGTTGAGGCAGGTGATGCCGTTCTTGAAGGCGAGGCCGGAGCGCGGGCGGATCTGGCCTTCGAAGCCCTCGGGGATCTCGAAGATCAGTCCCGTCGGCACCAGCGCCCGCTGGCCCGGCGCAAGCACCATCGGCGCACCGTCGTCTACGGCGGCGCGCAGGTCCATGCCGGCGGCGCCCTTGGTTTCATAGGCGGGCAGCTCGATGCCTTCGCCATGGGTGAGACGCAGGAGATTGAGGGTCGGGCGGGTATCGGTGTGAATGGTCATGCGCCATTACTTTGCCCCCGCAAGGCCAAGGTCAATTGCAAAGCGGCGCCTAAATCGCTAGATACGCCGCAACTCCACAGGATTCATAGCATGGCCGAAAGTCTCGCCGAGGCGGTTTCCCGCCGCCGCACATTCGCTATTATCGCCCACCCCGACGCGGGCAAGACGACGCTGACCGAAAAGCTGCTGCTGTTCGGCGGCGCCATTCAGCTCGCCGGCGAAGTCAAGGCGAAGAAGGATCGCATCCAGACCCGGTCGGACTGGATGAAGATCGAGCGCGAGCGCGGCATCTCGGTCGTCACCTCGGTGATGACCTTCGAATATGAAGGCAATGTCTTCAACATTCTCGATACGCCAGGCCACGAAGACTTCGCCGACGACACCTACCGCACGCTGACGGCGGTGGATGCGGCCGTCATGGTCATCGACGCCGCCAAGGGTATCGAGCCCAGAACGCTGAAGCTCTTCGAAGTCTGCCGCATGCGCGACATCCCGATCATCACCTTCATCAACAAGATGGACCGCGAAAGCCGCGATCCCTTCGAGATCCTGGATGAGGTCGAGGAGAAGCTGGCCCTCGATACCGCCCCGGTCACCTGGCCGATCGGCCGCTCCAAGACCTTCTGCGGCTCCTATCACCTGGCCGACAACACCGTGCGCGGCTCCGATACGGAAGTGACGCCCACAAAGGTCAACGGCCCGCAGGCGGTCGCCGACCGGCTGCCGGAAAACGAGCGCTCGGCCTTCGTCGAGGAGACGGAACTGGCGATCGAAGCCTGCCGTCCATTCGACCGCAAGGCCTTCCTCGAAGGCCACCTGACGCCTGTCTTCTTCGGCTCGGCGCTGCGCAATTTCGGTGTCCGCGATCTCATCAACGCGCTCGGCGACTTCGCTCCGCCGCCGCGTGACCAGGTCGCCGATATCAGAACCGTCCACGCCGCCGAAGACAAGATGACCGCCTTCGTCTTCAAGATCCAGGCCAACATGGACCCCAACCACCGCGACCGCATCGCCTTTGCCCGCATCTGCTCCGGCAAGCTGGAGCGCGGCATGAAGGCAAGGCTTGCCCGCACCGGCAAGCAGCTCGGCCTCACAGCGCCGCAGTTCTTCTTCGCCTCGCAGCGCCAGCTGGCCGACACCGCCTTTGCCGGCGACGTCGTCGGCATCCCGAACCACGGGACGCTCAGGATCGGCGATACGCTGACCGAAGGCGAGGCGTTGGTGTTCCAGGGCGTGCCGAATTTCTCGCCGGAAATCCTACGCCGCGTGCGCCTGGAAGACGCGATGAAGGCCAAGAAGCTCAAGGAAGCCCTGCAGCAGATGGCGGAAGAAGGCGTCGTGCAGCTCTTCTCTCCGGAAGATGGTTCGCCGGCTATCGTTGGCGTCGTTGGCGCTCTGCAGCTCGATGTTCTGAAGGAGCGCCTGTCGGCCGAATACACGCTGCCGGTCTCGTTCGAAATGTCGCGCTTCTCCGTCTGCCGCTGGATCTCGTCTGACCAGCCGGCCGAGCTCGACAAATTCCTGAACGTCAAGCGCGGCGATATCGCCCGCGACCTCGACGGCGACCCGGTCTTCCTGGCGCAGGACAGCTTCTCGCTGCGCTACGAATCTGAACGCTTCCCCGCGATCAAGATGGTCGCCATCAAGGAATATCACGTCGCCAAGGCGGCGTGATAGGCGGGCTGTTTATCTTCAAAGTAGGATGGGCTTTGCCTGTTATTGCTGGACCGATGCGTGAAACCACAACGCGCACATATAAAGAATGAGGCCCAAAATCGCCATGTTGTAAAGTGCGCCTAATACAAGGATAAGCTCCTGTTTGTTTTTGTAAATTTGATAGACTTTTGAAATTCGTCGATAGAGGATTGCCCCTGCAAGGCCTATTATAGATGCTGGAACAAGCAACCAGAGTAAAAATTCAATTCCGCCGTACAGATACAGGTCGATAAGCAGCCCGATCAAAAACAAAGCTGCGAGAACGAGCAATCTTCTTTTGCTGCCGGAGGGCCCAGCTGTTGTGGCCATTAGTATGAGTATAAAGGCTAGAATTCCACCTGTGATTGCTGCGGCGATCGTTTCGGTGAAAGGTGCCGAAAGTTTAAGCCCAACTGCGAGCGTGACAACGGTCAACATGACCGGGAAGCAAAACAGGTAGATATTGTCGTGCAATCGATAAAGTTTTGGCAATCCTCCCTCAGTTTCCAATGCCTTCGCTCTGAAGGAGAGATCAGTTTGATTCAGTGCTTTGAAAACAATGTATAGAAGGCCGATCGCACCCAGGAATGTGGGTTCTTTCAAGAACCACGGAAAAATTTTCTGAATAAAACTTACAAACGTATCCATGTCGGCTCAAATCCATGACTAGCTATGAATGAAACGCCCTTTGATCCGAGGGTGGATAGAGCGGTTGGCGGCGCCATGGATACCGCAAGTATCTGTTTTGTTTCGCTACATAATCGCTAAAATTTCATCCTTCTGGGTCCCGTGCGCTCGATTCTCTTTCTTGGGTCTTACTCGCCGCGCGGATAGCGCTGGTTTTCTTCCAGCACGTTCAAGTCCATGTGATTGCGCATGTAGCGTTCCGAGGCGCGCTGCAGCGGCTGGTAGTCCCAGGGATAATAGGCGCCGTTGCGCAGCGCCTCGTAGACCACCCAGCGCCGCGCCTGGCTCTCGCGCACGGCGGCGTCGAAGCTCGCAAGGTTCCAGCGCTTCTCCGCCTGCGCGGTCAGATGCGCCAGCGTATCCGTATAGGCGGGATCATTCGCGAGGTTCTTCAATTCCTTCGGGTCGGCGTCGAGGTCGAACAGCATAGGCGCGTCCTTGTCGCAAAGCGTCAGCTTGAACTTGCCGTCGCGAAGGCCGACCAGCGGTGCGATCGAGCCCTCGGCCGCATATTCCATCGGCACCGGCCCGCGTCCGCCGGTTCCCGTGGCGAGCGGCGTCAGATCCTCGCCGTCGGTCCAGGGCTTGAGCTTGGTGATGTCGATGCCCGCAAGCGCCGCCAGCGTCGGCGTCACGTCGAGCGTCGAGACCGGCTGGCTGATCAGCTTCGGCTCCCAGCCGGGCGCTGCGATTGCCAGCGGTACCCGCGCGGAGCCGTCGAAGAAGCACATCTTGAACCAGAGACCGCGCTCGCCCAGCATGTCGCCATGGTCGGAGACGAAGAGGATGACGGTATCCTCGGCCATCCGCCCGCGCTCAAGAACGTCGATGAGCTCGCCGACCTTCTCGTCGATATAGGAGATGTTGGCGAAATAGCCGCGCCGGGCGTTGCGCACCTGTTCGCGGGTGATCTCGAAGGCGTCGTAGTCGCAGGCCTTCAAGAGCCGCTGCGAATGCTGGTCCTGCTCCTCGAACGGGATCGTGCCGACTTCAGGATCGAGGTGAGGGCAATCCTCATAGAGATCCCAGAACTTGCGGCGCGCCACATAGGGGTCGTGCGGATGCGTGAAGCTCACCGTCAGGCACCACGGGCGATCGTCCTGCCGGCGCGAGAGGTCGTAGAGCTTGCGGGTCGCGTTGTAGGCAACCTCGTCGTCATATTCCATCTGGTTGGTGATTTCGGCCACGCCAGCGCCCGTCACCGAGCCCAGATTGTGGTACCACCAATCGATGCGCTCGCCGGGCTTGGTGTAATCAGGCGTCCAGCCGAAATCGGCCGGATAGATATCGGTCGTCAGCCGCTCCTCGAAGCCGTGCAGCTGGTCGGGGCCGACGAAGTGCATCTTGCCCGAGAGCGCGGTGTGATAGCCGGCCGCGCGCAGGTGATGCGCGAAGGTCGGGATATCGGAGGCGAATTCGGCGGCGTTGTCGTAGACGCGAGTGCGGCTCGGCAGCTGCCCGGACATGAAGGAAGCCCGCGCCGGCGCGCAGAGCGGACTTGCCGTGTAGGTGTTGGCAAAGCGCACGGAGCGCTTCGCCAGGGCTTTCAGATGCGGCGCATGAAGAAACTCGGCCGGCCCGTCGGGAAACAGCGTCCCGTTATACTGGTCGACCATCAGGATGAGAAAATTCGGGCGCGACATGCTGTTCTAGTGTCCTTGAGGTATCAGAGGCCGAGAGACGCTTTTACTGCGTCCGCGGCGGGCTTGCCGTCAAGCGTCGTGACGCCCGACAGCCACGGATCGATAGCGGTCGGATTGGCCTTCAGCCATGCGGTCGCCGCGGCCTTCGGATCCTCGCCGCCGAGGATCGAGCCCATCAGTACGTTTTCCATGCTGAGGTCGAACTTCAGGTTCTTCATGAACGCGGCCGCGTTCGGGCATTTCGCCGACCAGCCGGTCCGGGCCAGGGTATAAATCTCGGCGCCGCCGAAGTTCGCGCCGAAATAGGCATCGCCGCCGGAGAGGTAGGTGATCTGGAACTTCTCGTTCATCGGATGCGGCGCCCAGGCGAGGAACACGACAGCGCCCTTGTCCTTGGAGGCGCGCTCGACCTGCGCCAGCATCGCCTGCTCGCCGGATTCCACCAGCTTCCAGTCCTTGAGGCCGAAGTCGTTGGCGTCGATCATCTTCTGGATATTGCCGTTGGCAGGCGCGCCCGGCTCGATGCCGTAGATCTGCTTGCCGAATTCGTCGCCATGCTTCTGCAGGTCGGCGAAATCCTTGATGCCCTTGTCGGCGACATAGGTCGGCACGGCGAGCGTGAACTTCGCGCCCTCGAGGTTCTTGTTCATCACCTCGACCGCCTTGGCGGCATTGAGGTCGTCGATGAAGGATTTCTGCGCCGGCATCCAGTTGCCGAGAAAGACGTCGATCTCGCCGTTCTTCATCGACTGGTAGCCGATCGGTACCGAGAGCGTCTTGACGTCGGGCTCGTAGCCGAGCGCAGTCAGGATCACGGAAGTCACGCCATTGGTGGCGGTGATGTCGGTCCAGCCTGGATCGGACATGCGGATCGTCTTGCACGATGCATCGTCGGCGGCAGCGGCCGACCCAACGGCCAGAGCGGAAAGCACAACGCCGGCGGCAAGACGGCGGATCATGGAAGCTGCTGTCATCTCATTTCCCCTTTTTTGTCATTTGATAGTTTTATTGAACAACACTAGCATCGTCCCTGTGAAGGCAGCTTTTTTCGATGGTTCCCAACAGGATTTTTTATGGCAGAGCGGCCGATCGACCTCGGATGGATGCGCATTTTCGCTGAGATCGGCGGCGCCGGCAGCCTGTCGGCTGCAGCTGGCGCGCTCGGCCTCACCCAGCCCGCCGTCAGCTACCAGATCCGCAGGCTGGAAGAGCAGATCGGCGTGACCTTGTTGAAGCGCCAGCACCGCGGCGTCGAGCTCACGCCGGAGGGGCAACGGCTTTTCGATCTGGTCGCAAGAAGCGTCGATGAGATCGACCAGCTGACCCGCAGGCTGCGCAGCGAAAAGGAGCGTCCTTCGATCCGGCTGCATACGGACTACGCCTTTTCCGCGCTCTGGCTGATCCCGCGCATGCACGCGTTTCGGCTGGTCCATCCGGATACGGACATTCAGATCATCGCCACGCAGCGCATGGAGCGGCATCGCTCGGGCGAAGGCGACGTTTCCGTCGTCTTCGGCACTCGCGCCGAATTCGGCCGCGACGCGAAGCTTCTGCTGCCGGAAAAGGTGGCGCCCGTCTGCAGCCCCGGCTTCATCGAGCGCAACGGGCCGTTTGAGACGCCCGCCGATCTCGCCCGCAAAAGGCTGATTTACCTCGACACGGCAGTGCCATCGCCCTGGTTCGATTGGCGCAGCTATTTCGCCGAACTCGGTGTCGGGCGCGAGGCCTTTGCCGGGCAGGGCGATCTCAGCTTCAACACCTATTCGCTGGTGGTGCAGGCAGCGCTTGGCGAGCAGGGGCTGGCGCTCGGCTGGATGGGCCTCGTCGACACGCTGCTGTCCACGGGCATTCTTTCTCTGGCCGGCCCGACGCTGGAAGCGCCGGATCGCGGCTATTTTCTGCTGCAGCCGAAAGGCCGCACGCCCGGGAGCGATGAGCTCGGCGCCTGGATGCTGGCCGAAGCCGGTCTCTGACATCGCTATTTTCAGGCGGCAGAAGATCAGGCGGCCAGATCCTGCAGGAAGTCGTCGCACCAGCGCGAAACGTCGTGGACCGTGAGATAGTCCATCATCCGCTGCCACCGCTCCTTGCGCTCCTCGAGCGACATGTTCAGCGCCCGCGCTATCGCGTTGGCTGTCCCCTCGATGTCATAAGGGTTGACCAGAAGAGCGCCCTTCAGTTCGCGGGCGGCACCCGCGAAGCGCGACAGCACGAGAACGCCCGGATCTTCGGGATCCTGCGCCGCGACATATTCCTTGGCCACGAGGTTCATCCCGTCCCGCAGCGGCGTCACGAGGCCCACGCGCGCGAGGCGATAGAGCCCGGCCAGAATCGGCCGGCTGAGCGAGCGGTTGATATAGCGGATCGGCACCCAGTCCACGGTGCCGAGCGCGCCGTTCACCCGGCCTGCCTGTTCGGCCACGGTGCGCTGCATCTGCTCGTATTCGGGAACCTCCGAGCGCGATTTCGGCGTTACCTGCAGATAGGTCACGTTGCGCTGGTGGGCGGGGTTGTTGAGCACGAAGCGCTCGAATGCGTCGATGCGCTGCGTCAGCCCCTTCGAGTAATCGAGCCGGTCGACGCCGATGATCAGGTCACGACCGATGATGCTCTCCTTCGCCTTGTGCACCATGGCGTGGCTGACGGCCTTGCGGGCGAACTTGGCGAAGGCCTCGGTCTCGATCCCGATCCCATAGGCGCCGCCCTTGAAGATCTTGTCGCCGGAGTTGAAGCGGCCGTCTCCCAGCGCATCGCCCATCTCCTCGCGACGCAGGCAGCCGGCGAAATTCTCGAGATCGTGGTCGGTCTGGAAGCCGACGAGATCGTAGGCGGCAAGCCCGCGCATGATCTCCTCATGCACAGGCATGGTGAAAAGCACGTCCGCCGGCGGCCAGGGGATGTGGTGGAAGAAGCCGATGCGGTTCTTCACCCCCATCTGCCGCAGTTCGGCGGCAAGCGGGATCAGGTGGTAGTCGTGGATCCAGATCGTGTCGTCTGGTTCCAGCATCGGCGCCAGGCGGTGCGCGAAGAAACGGTTCACGCGGAAGTAGCCTGTCATCTCCTTGCGGCCGTATTCCGCCAGATCCAGCCGGTAGTGGCAGATCGGCCAGAGCACGCGGTTGGCGAACCCGAAGTAATATTCCTCGACATCCTTTTCGGTGAGGTCAGTCAGCGCATAAGTGATCCGGCCATCCTCGCTGATCTGCAAGGGACCCGGCTCGGTGTCGCCGCTCGACTTGCCCGACCAGCCCATCCAGATGCCGCCGCGCTGCTGGAGCGCGGCCTGCAACGCCACGGCAAGCCCGCCGGCCGCCGCTGCCGCTCCGCCCTTTTCAGGAACGGGCACACGGTTGGAAACGATGACAAGACGGCTCACGCAATATTCCTTTCAAAAACGGCAGTACGCAAAAATGGCAATCGATAGGTGGCGATCATCAAACGGCGAGATGCGCGATGAGTTCCCTGAGAGCGACCGCGGTCGGCAGCGTCAGCTGTGCGGCCGTGCCGGAGAGAGGTGCGCCGACGCGGATCGAATGCCCGCCCAGCCGGTTGGCGACGTGGAACATCGCCTCGTCGGTGATGTCGTCGCCAATGGCGATCGGTCGGCGGCCAGCGAACGGCGCCTCGGAGAGAAAGGTTTCCACCGCATGCCCCTTGTCGGCGCTGGCGGGACGAATTTCGAGCACCATCTTGCCGCGCTGCAGCGTCCAGTTCTCGCCGGCCTTGGCAAGAAACGTCTCCATCAACGGCTCGAGCTCGGCCTGTCGCTGCGGCGCGAGCCGGTAGTGGGCGGCAACCGCTGCCCCCTTGTCCTCAATCAGCACGCCATCGAAGCCTGACGTTTCCTTGCGCAGTTCGGCCTTCAGCGTCTCGAACTGCGCCGTCGGCTCGGCCTGCTCGATCCGTCCATCCGCGCGGCGCAGCTCCGCTCCATGCAGACCCGCGATCGGAAACTGGTAGGGGGTAAACAGCTTGTCGGCATAGGGGAGCGCTCGCCCGGTTACCAGCGCCACGGCGCCGCCGAGCTTGCGCGACAGCTGATCGAGTTGCTGCGGCAGGGCAGGGGGCACGACAATGCCATCGGGCGTGTCGGCGAGATCGATCAAGGTGCCGTCGATATCGAGAAACAGCGCCCAATCGGCGGCCGAGGACCGGAGCAGATTGAACAGAAACGAGGTCCCGGAAACCTGCTGCGGCTTCAGGGTTCGGGATGGCTGCGCTGGATAGGACATGTGGTCTAAATGTGGCAGCAAAGCCCGATGACAACCCTAAAAAGTCATCGCGGTCTCTTCGCGGCGGCTCGCGCGAACATTCGAGGCCACTCAATCTCCCGGCATCACAGGGGCATTGGCCGCATAGAAGGCCTTCGCGTCGCGGGTGAACAAGGCGCCCTGATCGTTGCGTGTGTAGAACATGTGCCCGCCCTGATAGACCTTCAGCCCCACCCGGTTGGCGGCAAGCGAAGCCGGCAGATGGTCGACGACATAGCGGCTGACGCCATAGGGGGTGACGAGATCGCTATAGCCATGCGCGATCAGCAGCCGGAAGCTCGGAACGGCGGCGAGAAACTGCCTGATATCGCCGGTCACACTTGCCTGAAGCCGCGAACCGCCGCCGCGACGACCCCATTCCCACTGGCGGTTTATGTCGCTGTCGAGCAGCGAGTAGGTCATCTCCGTCTTGAAGCCGAGCTCGTTGCGGGCGTAGTCGGCGAAGGCGCCGCCATAGGCGCGGGTGAAGCCGTCAAGGATGGCGTCGTCACCCCTTGCGTCGGCGGTCTCGGGAAAGGCATCGGGAGTGGTAAAGGCCGCGTCATAGGGGCTCGCGACCAGCCCATCGCTCTTGCCGACCTCCTTGGCGAAGGCGTTGCCGAGGAAGCCACGGTTCTTTTCGACCACATCCTCGGGTATGCCCGTCATGGCAGAGAGCTTGGAATAGAACGCCTTTGCTGCATCGCCTGTGGGTGCCGCGCCCGCCAGTGTCGTCAGGTAGTCGCCAAGCGCGAACCGCTCCGCTTCACGCTGTTTCGCCTCGTCGAATGCCTTCTGCCGATCCATCTGAGCTGCCGCCAGCGATGGCAGTTCCAGCGCCGCGCCGAGCGCGAACTCGTCGGCGCCAAACATCAGCTGCCCCTCAAGGAGCGGCGACAGCATCACCGCTCCGGAGACGATGATGCCCTGCGTGTCCTTGAGCGCGCTCGCGACCTTCGCCGCCCGGAACCCGCCATAGCTCTCGCCGAGCAGATATTTTGGCGAGGAAGCCCTGTTATTGTGCGTGACATAAAGCGCGATCGCCTTGGCCACGCTCTCCGCATCGGCGTTCACATTGTAGTATTTCGAGGCGTCGTCGGGCTTCACCGTCCGGCTCCAGCCGGTACCAACAGGGTCGATCAGCACGAGATCGGTGAAGTCGAGCCAGCTGTTCGGGTTGTCGACCAGCCGAGCTTCCGCGCCGTCATCGCCCTTCGGTCCGAAGTCGACGATCCGGGGGCCGACGAGGCCGAGATGCAGGAAGGCCGAGGCAGCGCCCGGGCCACCGTTGAAGGCGAAGGTCAGCGGCCGGTTGGCCCCGCCATCCTTCTTGACATAGGCGGTATAGAAGATCGCCGCCGTCTGCGCGCCATCCTGGCCGAACATGTCGAGCGTACCGGCCGTCGCGATATGAGCGAGCTTGCGGCCATCGAGAGTGATCTCATGCTCGGTAACGGAATCCGCCGGCAGCAGCTTCAGCACGCCCTCGCGCGATCCGGCGGATGGCCGCGCCGCGTCTTGCGCATAAATCAGGGATGGGCCGAGTGCGGCGGTGAGCCCGGTGGCCAGGACAATGGATCGAAAGCGCACGACTGTTCCTCCGCGGATGCCATCTTTGCGCGGAGCCTAGCATCGGCGCAGCCGCAAATGGCATCAACAGATGGTGAAGGCCTCAATCGGCGGCTTTCTCGACCGTTCGCGCATTCACATGCATCGCCCGCCCGGCGTTCCAGCCGTTGATGGCGGCCCCCGCTCCGAGCGCCACGAACAGCACCGCGCACCAGGCAAAGCTCCCGGTCCAGCCGCGGATAAGGCCAACGACGAGTGGGCCGATGGCGGCGAGCAGATAGCCGACGCATTGCGCCATGCCGGAAAGATGCGCCGCCACATGCGGATCGCGCGAGCGCAGCACGATCGTCGTCATCGCCGCCGCGATCAGCCCGCCCTGACCGATCCCCTGAAGCACCGCCCAGAGCCAGACTGTCGAAAGCGGCGCGAAGAGCAGACCCAGCAAAGCGACCACGGCAATGCCGCAAAGCGCCGCGTTGATCACCCGCTGATCCTTGCCGCGCACCGCGATCTGCGGCGCGACCAAGCATGACGCCGCCTGCACCATAACCGACACGGAAACGATCGCGCCGGCGGTGACGCCATCCATGCCGCGCTCGCGCAGGATCGGCACCAGCCAGCCGAAGACGCAGTAGGCAAGCGCCGACTGCAGCCCCATGAAAAGCGTCACCTGCCAAGCAAGCCTGTCCCGCCACAGCCCCTCGACGGAGAAGCCGCTGCGCTTCACCTGCGCTTTCGTCGACAGCACCTGCGGCAGCCAGATCAGGCCGACGACGAGTGCAGGCAGCGCCCAGATCGCCAGTGCCGCCGCCATAGAGCCGCCGAAGGCGCGCTCAAGCGGCAGCGTGAACCCCGCCGCACCAGCCGCACCCGCGCAGAGCGCCATCGTGTAGAAACCCGTCATCAGCGCCGCACGATCGGCGAAATCACGCTTCACCAGACCAGGCAGCAGCACATTGCCGACCGCGATGCAGGCGCCGGCAAGCGCCGAGCCGATAAACAGAAGCGGGATGGAGGATAGACCGCGCAGCGCCGTTCCGAGCGCCAGCAGCAGGAGCACGCCGAGCAGCGTCCGCTCGGCGCCGATACGCTGCGCGAGCTTCGGCGCCAGCGGCGAGAAGGCGCCGAGGCAGACGACCGGCAATGTCGTGAGCAGGCTGGTGCCGAGCGCCGACAGTCCAAGCTCGCTGCGGATTTCGGGCAGCAGCGTCGAGGCGCTGGAAAACAGCGGCCGCAGGTTGAACGCGATCGACACCAGGCTGGCGCCGAGCACGAACCGTCCCGTCGCGCTCGTTCCGATCGGCGGCTGCGGTTGCGGCACGCTGTCTGCTTCCGCATCGATCAACTGCTCCTCGGCGTGATCGTAAAGATGGGCGGCGTCTTGCGAAGGCGTGGTCATGAAAGGATCATCCGGTCGAGAGCTGTAATTACGGGAGCCATGAAGGCGCGCACCGCCGCATCGGCTTTTCCGGCGTCGCCTGTGGCGATCGCGTCGATGATGGCGGCGTGGGCCTGCATGTCGGGTTCGGGAATATCCTCGCCCAGGGTCGCCTCGATGGTCTCGGCGATCGAGGCGGAAAAGAAGTCGTAGATCTCGATCATCGCGCGGTTTTGGGAAGCGGCGATCACCGCCTTGTGGAAGGCAAGATCGCGCTCGATGAAGGCAATCTTGTCGCCGCCGTCGAAATTGCCGCGGCTGACAAGCAGCTTGCGCAACGTCGTGATCGTCTGTGGTGTGTGGCGTAGTGCAGCCAATCTCGCGGCCTCGACATCGAGTGCGCACCGCGCCTCGAAGATATCGCGAAGCCCGGCGCGTCGCGCCATGGTCAGCGGCAATGCGGTGTCGGTGGTCGAGAGCACATAAGTGCCCGATCCCTGCCGCGTCTCAAGCAGGCCTTGCGAGACGAGCACACGCACGGCCTCGCGCACCGTGCCGCGGCTGACGGAGAGCATGGCGGACAGCGCCGCCTCGTTCGGCAGCTTGTCACCGACGGCCCAGCGCTTGGCAAGGATCTCGGTACGGATCGCCTCTGTCGCGGTTTCCGCGAGATTGGTTTTCGAAAGCGGCTGCATAGGCGCCTCATAAAGTCATCTGATGACTTTATGAATAGCGATGGAATTGCCTTTGGTCAATTAGCGACCTGAAACGGAAAAAGGGCCGCGCTAGCGACCCTTTCCATGAGTTTTGGCCTGTAAAACCGGCCGGACCGCTATGGCGATCCCAGGAAGGCGGGTTTCAGAGCGAGGGCTGCCTCGCCTTCATCACCACTTCCAAGCCCGTTACGAGGTCCGAAATCTCATTAGACATTGGATCACCTTCCTTTCGTTCTGTTTCCGATAGAAGAAAGGTAAGAGCATTTCAGCGGGATGCAAGGCCTAATTTGGTGGTAATGGAGATTGCAACCAAGGGATGATATTGCTTGCAGCGTGAGTGGCAAAGCAGCGTCCGTCGCGCCAGCCGGCGGGATCGGGGAAGATGGGCAACCTCGACCGCGGCGATCGGCCTCGCCCTCTCACAAGGAGGTGAGCTATGTGGTCTCCACTTAGCATCACGTTTAGGGTAAGAAAAACCCGGACCAGCTGGTCGCTCGAGGTCCGGGTCAACTTCAAAGCCTAAGCAAGTGGAAGGCAGGCGCCAACCTGCCTTCCACTCCTTGAATATAAGCCATTCCCTCATTTTCATCAAGACACCGCCCGCAATGCTGGCAGTGCGCACCCGGTTCGCGCAGGCCGCTCAAAACCCCGTTCACAAAACAAAATGCTGCATTGCGGAAGTTGATCGCCGTCAATGTCAGAAAAACGTCATGTTCGGGTTGCAAGCCACATGCTTGTTTAGTTCTTATTAACCATCGGATTCGACAATCGTCGATGCGTTTCAGCATTGTCCCGCCACGATCAGGGCGGGTTGCGGAGTGAATAGCATGTGTCGCTGGGCAGCCTATCGCGGAGAACCCCTCTATCTGGAGGAGCTCGTCTCGTCGCCTGCGCACTCTCTGATCGAACAATCCCACTGCGCCACCCGCGCCAAGACAGCGACGAACGGCGATGGCTTCGGCATCGCGTGGTACGGCGATCACCCCGAGCCCGGCCGTTACCGCGACACGCTGCCGGCCTGGTCGGATTGCAACCTGAAAAGCATTGCGCGGCAGATCCGCTCACCGCTGTTCCTGGCCCATGTCCGCGCCGCGACCGGCGGCGGCACGCGGCGCGACAACTGTCATCCCTTCGTTTTCGCCAACTGGTCCTTCATGCACAACGGCCAGATAGCGGGCTTCGAGCGCCTGCGCCGGTCGATGGAGGCGATGCTCGACGACGATCTTTTCAACGCGCGGGGCGGCACCACCGATTCCGAGCTGATGTTCCTCTTGGCGCTCCAGTTCGGCCTGCGCCAGACGCCGATCGCGGCCATGTCGGAAATGATCCGTTTCGTCGAGGGTCTGTCGGAAAACATCCTCGGCTCCGCGCTGGTGCGCTATACGGCTGCCTTTTCCGATGGCAACGCGCTCTATGCCATCCGCTACGCGACCGATCGCAAGGCGCCGACGCTCTATGGGTCTCCGGTCGGCAAAGGCTATTGCCTCGTCTCCGAGCCGCTCAATGATGATGTCGACGCTTGGGCGGAAATTCCGGATGGCAGCGCGGTGACGCTGACCGATAGCGGCCTTGACGTCACGCCGTTCCAGCCAGTCGCGGCGCCGGCAAAATCAGCTCCCGTCGCTATCCCCGCCTGAGCCGTTCGGCGATCATCTCCGCAAGCTTGGTCGCGACATCCTCCTTGGCCATATCAGGCCATTGATCGATGCCATCTCGGGTGACGATCTTCACGCGGTTGCGCACACCGCCCATGATGCCGGTTGCCGGCGAGACGTCGTTGGCGACGATCATGTCGGCGCCCTTGCGCTCCAGCTTGGCTTTCGCGTTGCTGTCGACATCCTGCGTCTCGGCGGCGAAGCCGACCACCAATTTCGGCCGCAACGTGTGATGCCCGATCGTCTTCAGGATGTCGGGGTTCTCGGTCAGCGCCAGCGTCGGAATGGACTCACCGGGATGCTTCTTGATTTTCTGATCGGACGCGGATGCCACGCGCCAGTCGGCGACGGCCGCAACCATCACCGCGATATCGGCGGGCAGCGAGGTCAGTACCGCGTCGCGCATCTCCTCGGCGCGCTCGACATGGATGGTCTTCACACCGGCGGGATCGGCGATGGTCACCGGTCCCGAGACCAGCGTCACATCCGCGCCAAGTCGTGCAAGCGCTGAAGCGATCGCGTGGCCCTGTCGGCCGGAAGAGCGGTTGGCGATATAGCGCACCGGATCGATCGGCTCATGCGTCGGCCCCGATGTGACGATCGCCTTGCGCCCGGCAAGCGGCTTAGGGCTGGTGTCGAGCAAGCGCTCCGCCGAGGCGACGATGTCGAGCGGTTCGGCCATGCGGCCCACGCCCGCCTCGCGGCTTTCCGCCATCTCGCCGGACATCGGCCCGATGAAATGGACGCCGTCGCTATTGAGCGTCGCGACGTTCCGCTTGGTTGCTGCATTGCTCCACATATGCGGGTTCATCGCCGGCGCCAGAAGCACCGGCCGGTCGGTGGCGAGCAGCACCGTTGAGGCGAGATCGTCGGCCAGTCCGTTGGCCATCTTCGCCATCAGGTCGGCGGTGACAGGCGCCACCAGCACGAGGTCGCAATCGCGCGCCAGCCTGATATGGCCGACATCCTGCTCGTCCTGCCGTGAAAACAGGTCGGTGAACACATGGTCGGCCGCGAGTGCCCCAACGGCAAGCGGCGTGACGAACTGCTGCGCGCCCGCTGTCATCACCGGCCGGACCGAGGCGCCGTGCTCGCGAAGGCGCCGGATCAGGTCGAGGCTCTTATAGGCCGCGATGCCGCCGGAGATGATGAGGAGGATGCGTTTGCCGCCGAGAACCATGCCGCTTGTCCAAGCTGGAATTGACTGGTAGAACCCTAAGCCTTTGGCGGATAATAAGCAATCGACGCGAGCGGTTCGTGCCGCCGCTCACGCGTGTTGCTGTTGCCTGACATGGCTGAAGATCGCGATCGCCATGCCGACGCCCGCCAGCTGCAGCAACGAGCCACCGGCCTCGGCAAGCGTCGGAAGCCGCTGTTCGAAGACGAAGCCGAAGATCAGGCCGAAGACCGTTTCGGCGACGATCAGCTGGGCGGCCAAAGCCAATGGCAGCCTCTTGGAGGCGATCATCCACAAGAGCGTGGCCAGCCATGCGCCGGCAAGCCCCATGATCAGCGACCACAGCAGGAAGCGCATGAGGTCGATATCGGTGTAGACGATCGGCGTGTTCAGCGATGTCAGCGGGATCAGCACAAGGCTGCCGAGCCCGGCGCCGATGCCCTGCAGGCCCGTCCATTGCAGGATGTCGGGCGCATCGGGCGATTGCATGGTGGCGGTACTGGCCAGCCCGTAGACGACCCAGAGAACGAGCCCGATCGCCGCGGACGCGATCCCGTAGGCGATCATCACCCGGTCGCCTGTCGGGGTCGATGCGAAGACGGCGACGTTGACCCAAGCGATCCCAGCCGCGATCAGCATCAGCGGCAGCGCGAGCAGCCGCCACGAGACGGAACGGTCGCGGAAGTTGGCGATCATCGCCAGGATCACGGGCATCGTCCCGATCACCAGCGGCGGAATGGCGGCGCCCGCGAACCGCACCGCATAGGCAACGCTGATGAAATAGCCGACATAGCCGATACCGCCGAGCAGCAGCGCGGTGATCATCGGCTTGAGCTTGATGCCGCGCGGCCGGAAACGCGGATGAACCATCAGCACCACGCTGGTCAGTGCGAACAGCCCGTACCGCGCCACGGTGAGGTCGAGCGTCGTAAACGGCGCGATGGCGCGTGGCACGACAAAGGTCAGCCCCCACAAGGCGCAGGTTGCGATGCCGCAGAGAATGCCGAACAGCATGGAGGTCTCCGGAACGGATAGAGCCGCAGGAAATGGGAAGGAATCGGGGGTAATCGAAGAGCTAGAAATGCCACTATGCCTGATATCGCACGCGCGCAAGTGTCCACCAACGACATGGCACAGGCGGGAAGGGGACAGGTCACGATCGCAAATCGTCCGTGAATGATCCGGGCGTGAAGTGGCCAAAGGTCGCATGTCCCGACATCAATCGCCTAAGTTGATGATTAAATGGAAGGAATGCATCTTTGGCGTCGCCGGCCGACAGCGTGACATTGTCCGCGCGCTGTGGCATGCAGCGGATATGGGGATGATCAGGACAGTTTTGGGGGACAGGGTATCGGCAAGCGCCATCACGCTGCTCGCCGCCCTCCTGCTGCTGATCCAGGGCCTGCTGTCAGGCCAGGCACAGGGATCGATGGCGAGCGCCGCCATGAATCCCCTGCAGTCGATCTGCTCCATGGCAGGCGAAAGCGTCATCGACCATGTCGATCATGCCGAAACCACCAGCGACGGCACATCGCATGATCGATCGCATGGCAAGGCCGCCGATTGCCCCTGCTGCACGCTCTGCCGTCTCGCCGCCCACGCGATGCCGGCCATCCTCGGTGCGGATCCAACGATCCTCCACGTCGATGCCGTCGGCGCGACCGCGATCGTCATCACCGCCGAAAGCGCCATCACGCCCACGCTGCGAGGCCTGATCGGCCAACCGCGCGCGCCACCACGAATCTCCTGACGTCCGATTGCCGGCGCTCTCAGTGCCGGCCCCAATCTTCATCATCAGGAGACATATCATGTCCGATTTCACCATCGGTCGGGAAGGTGCGAGCGCTGCCGTGCGTTCCCCGTCCGATCTCTACCGCGCCGTCTGGCGCTGGCATTTCTACGCGGGTCTTCTCGTCCTGCCCTTCATGCTTTCGCTCGCCGTTACCGGTGCGCTCTATCTCTTCAAGGACGAGATCGACAATATCGTCCATGCCGATCTGAAGCGCGTCGCGATCAGCGAGCAGGCAACGCGACCGCCATCCGCCATGGTGGATGCCGCCCTTGCCGCCCATCCGGGCACCGCCATCAAGTTCACCGATCCTGTTGATCCCGGCGCGTCGGCGGAAATCACCATCAACACCGCAGGTGACGGTAAAATCGCCGTCTATGTCGATCCCTATAGCGGCAAGGTGCTCGGTGCGCTGCCCGATCGCGGCACGATCATGTGGACGGTGCGCTATCTCCACAGCCTCAAATATTTCGGCTCCGTCACCCGCTCGCTGATCGAGATCGCGGCCGGCTGGGCCATCCTGCTCGTCGGCACCGGCATCTATCTCTGGTGGCCGCGCAAACAGACCGGTGGTGTTCTCAGCATTCGCGGCACGCCGCGTAAGCGGGTGTTCTGGCGCGATACCCACGCGGTCCTCGGCCTTTTCGTCGGTGGCTTCATCGTTTTCCTCGCCGTCACGGGCATGCCATGGTCCGGCGTCTGGGGCGCCAAGGTCAACGAGTGGGCGAACGGAAACAACTTCGGTTATCCGGCCGGCGTGCGCGTCGCCGTGCCGATGTCCGACGAACACATCGACCACATCGCCAAGACCACATGGTCGCTCGAGCAGGCGCAGGTCCCGCAATCCCCGGCCCATCAGCATGGCGCGATGCCGATCAGCCTCGATGAAGCCGTCGCCACTTTCGATCGCCTCGGCCTGCACCGTGGCTACGCCGTCAACATCCCCGTGGATGCGATGGGCGTCTACACCGGCTCCGTTTATCCTGACGATCTTGCCGAGCAGCGCGTCGTCCATCTCGATCAATTCACGGGAAAACCGCTGATCGACATGAGCTACGCCGATTACGGCCCGCTCGGCAAGGCGCTGGAGTGGAGCGTTAACGTCCACATGGGGCAGGAGTTCGGACTGGCGAACCAGTTCGTCCTGTTCGCCGCCTGCATCGGCATTGCGGTGCTTGCGGTATCCGCCGGTGTCATGTGGTGGAAGCGCCGCCCGGCAGGCTCCCTCGGCGTCCCGCCCATGCCTTCGGACAAACGGGTGTTTCGCGGTCTGATCGCCATCCTCGCCATCGGCGGCATCATCTTCCCGCTGGTCGGCCTGTCGCTCGTCGTCATGCTGGCGCTCGACTGGATCTATGTGAGAACCCGTCGCCGTCGATCGATCTGAAAGCCATGAGGAGGCATCGTCGATGCCTCCTCATTCCCTATTCCTGAACGATCCCGACACAGAAATCGATGAATGCCCTGACCTTCGCCGGCACATGCTGGCGGGAAGGATAGAAGGCGTAGAGCGGGAAGGTCTCGTCGGGCCAATCCGGAAACAGGTCGATCAGCTGACCGCTTTCCAGATAGTCCTGCATCCCAAGCGAAAACACCTGCGCGATGCCGATCCCGGCAAGGCAGGTGGCGAGCGTCGTCCCGGCGTCGTTGACGAGAATGCGCCCGCGCGTCTCGATCGGCACGACCTCGGCGCCACGCCGCAATTCCCACTCGAAGGGCCGGCCGGTGAGTGAATCCCGGAACTGGATGCAGGTGTGGTCGGCAAGATCGCCTGGCGCGGTCGGCCGTCCATGCTTGGCGAGATAGGCAGGCGCCGCGATGGTGATCACCCGCGTGCGCATCAGGAGCCGCGAGATCAGCGTGGTCTGTGCGGGATCGCCGAAGCGCACCGCCACGTCCATGCCGTCGGCCACCAGATCGCCGATCTCGTTGCGGGTGATGATTTCGATCTGCAGCTCGGGATAGAGATCGAGAAACGCGCCAAGCTTGGGTCCCAGAACCAGCCGCGAGAAATACGGGTCGACATTGACCCTGAGCCGCCCGCGCACCGCCTGCGCCACGCCCGAGGCCGCCATCGCTGCCTCCTCTATGCCGCTCAGCAGTGGCGCCACCTGCTCGTAGAAGCGGGCGCCGTCGTCGGTCAGGCGCATGGTGCGGGTGGTGCGGTCGAGCAGCCGCAGACCGATGCGGCCTTCCAGCCGGGCGATGGCGCGACTGACGCCTGATGGCGACAGACCCATCGCATCCGCCGCCCGCGCGAAGCTGCCGCTTTCGATCACCGCCGCCAGCACGCTCACCCCGTTCAGCAATCGTCCGTCGAACATCGATCCATCCGTGATTTTGAGTCACCAATACCATGACATATGCGCACTTCAATCAAAGATCGGAAAGGACCATTTTGCGGGCGAACGGAAAACTGAACCAAAGGAGTTTCCAATGTTCGCCATTACAGGAGTAACCGGACAGGTCGGCGGCATCGTCGCCACACAGCTGCTGCAGACCGGCTTGCCGGTCCGCGCCATCCTTCGCAATGCGGAGAAAGGCAAGGCCTGGCGCGAGAAGGGCACCGAACTGGCGCTGGCCGAAATGACCGACGCCGATGCGCTGACCGCCGCCTTCACCGGTGCGGAGGGCGTCTTCCTGCTGATCCCGCCGACCTTCGACCCGACACCCGGCTTCCCGGAAGTCCGCGCCGTCATTGCCGCCTTGAAGATGGCGCTGCTGCGGGCGCGGCCAGAAAGGGTCGTCTGCCTCTCCACCATCGGCGCGCAGGCCAAGGAGCCGAACCTTCTCAGCCAGCTGGGTCTCGTCGAGCAGGAGCTGTCGAGCCTGCCGCTACCGATCGGCTTCCTCCGCGCCGCATGGTTCATGGAGAACGCCGCCTGGGACGTGGCGGCCGCGCGCGAGGCCGGCGTCATCGCAAGCTTTCTCCAGCCGCTCGACCGGGCCTATCCGATGGTTTCGGTCGCCGATGTCGGCGAAAGGGCCGCGTCGTTGTTGCGGGAGAGCTGGACCGGCAAGCGCATCGTCGAGTTGCAGGGGCCGGAGAAGGTAACGCCCGCCGAAATCGCCGCCGCCTTCTCCAAGGTTCTCGGCAAGCCGGTCAGCGCGGAAATCGTCGCGCGCGACAGCTGGGAGGCGCTGTTCAAGGGGCAGGGCATGCGCAACCCCACGCCGCGCATCCGCATGATCGACGGTTTCAACGAAGGTTGGATCTGCTTCGAAGGTCAGCCCGAAATCGGAACGACCACGCTGGAGACAGCCATTCGCCGGCTGGTCGAAGCCGCCTGACACAAACGAAAGGCCGCGGACGAAACATCCGCGGCCTTTCCATATCAATCAGACACTCGATCTCAGAGATTGCTCATCCCGCCATCGATGACGAGTTCGCTGCCGACGATGTAGGCGGCCTCGTCGGAGGCGAGGAAGATCACGGTCTTGGCGACCTCTGCCGCGTCGCCGAAGCGGCCGACCGGGATCTGCGACTGGATATGATCGGCCATCGCCTTGGAATCCGCTTCCGATGCGCCGAGCTTGCTGTAGAGCGGCGTGGCGATCGGGCCGGGGCTGACGGCGTTGACGCGGATGCCGCGGCCGATCAGTTCGCCAGACAGCGTCTTGGCAAGCGTCAGCAGCGCGCCCTTGGTCAGCGAATAGACGCTGGAGTTCGGCATACCGATATGCGCGTTGATCGAGGTGTTGAGCACGATCGCGGCCTGCTTGGAGAAGATCGGCAGCAGCGCCTGGATCAGGAAGAACGGACCCTTGACGTTGATCGCGATCGACTTGTCGAAGGCGGCTTCGCTCCATTGCTCGACCGGGCCGAATTCGGCCACGCCGGCATTCACGAAGAGGATGTCGAGATGGCCGAAGGCGTTTTTGATGGCTTCGGCGACGACCTGCTGCCCCGCGACATTGCCGGCATCGGCCTGGATGACGATGGCCTTGTCGCCGAGTTCGGCGCGGGCGGCCGCGACGCTGTTGGCGCTGCTGCCGGTGATGGCGACGCGGGCGCCCTCGGCGATGAACTGGCGGGCGGTTTCAAGGCCGATGCCGCTGGTGCCGCCGGTGATAAGGGCAGTCTTGTTCTGAAGGCGTGACATGGATTGATATCCTTGTGGGGTGGGCTGCTTGCCCATGATGTGTTGGGGGGGCGGTCGGCAGAATGCCTTGCGGTTCGGCTGCGATCACCCCCTCCGAAAGGCGAAGGTGATCGACGAGCCATGCGTATCAGGTGCGAGTGATCGAGGCGCCGCCATCGACCAGCGAGGCAGTGCCGGTCACGAAGCTGGAATCGTCGGAGGCGAGGTAGAGCACCGAGCGGGCCAGTTCGTCAGGCGTTGCCACGCGCTTCAGCGCATGCAGGTTGGTGACGAAGCCCTGCTTGTCGGGCGTGTCGTTCATTTCGCGATACATGTCGGTATCGACGGCGCCAGGGAGCACCGAGTTCACGCGCACGTTCTTCGGGCCGTATTCGGCGGCCAGCGCCTGCGTCAGGCCGATCAGGCCGGCCTTGCTGGCGGCGTAGGCTGCCACACCCGGGAAGGCGAAGCTGTAGCCGACGAAGGTCGAGGTGAAGATCACCGAGCCGCCGCCGTTCTTCTCCATCTGGCCGATCTGGTGCTTGGCGGCGAGGAAGGAGGCCGTCAGGTTGATCGTCACCGCTTCGGTGAACCCGGCTTCGGATACGCCTGTGCTCGGGCCGGCCTCGCCGAGAATGCCGGCATTGTTGAAGGCGATATCGAGCTTGCCGTAGCGTTCGACTGCGGTGGCGACCAGCGCCTTGTGATAATCTTCCGAGCGCACGTCGCCGGCAACGGCGACTGCGTCTCCGCCGGCGGCCTTGATCTCCTCGACCAGGCTGTCGAGCTCGGCCTGGCGGCGGGCGCCGACCACGAGCTTGGCGCCTTCGGCGGCAAAGAGCTTGGCCGTTGCGCGGCCGATGCCGGCGCTGGCGCCAGTGATGATGGCGACTTTTCCATTCAAGCGGTTCATTCTTCCATCTCCTTTTTGGGTTGGGGTGGCGTTTGCCGCCCCGTTCGATGAGTGGAAGATGGCATTTTCCTTTTGTTCGGATTAGTCTCCAAATAGCGGAACTCGAATTCGGAAATACCGAACGATGATCAGGATTGAGGGAATAACGGCATTCGTGTCGGTGGTGGAATCCGGCTCGGTCAGCGAGGCGGCGCGGCGCCTTCGCCTGTCGAAATCGGTGGTCAGCGAAAGGCTGGCCGAACTGGAGCGCTCGCTGGGCGGCATGCTGCTTCATCGCACCACCCGCAAGCTGACCTTGACCGAGGATGGTACCGCCTTTCTCGAACGCGCCGCCCGCATCGTCCGCGAGATCGAGGACGCCACGGCCGAGATGGCCGAGCGGCGCGGCACGCTCTCCGGGCCGCTCAGGATCGCCGCCCCCGTCACCTTCGGCCGCATGCATCTCGGCCCGGCGCTCTATCCGTTTCTGGCCAAGCACCCGGAGATCCAGCTTGTGCTCGATATCGACGATCGCCGCGTCGATGTCTCCTCGGAAGGCTATGACGCCATCGTGCGCAACGGGCCGATCGTCGATTCCCGCCTCGTCGTCTGGAAGCTCAGCCGCAGCCGCCGTCTGCTGGTCGCGTCCCCCGATTATCTCAAGCGACACGGCACGCCGAAGACGCTGAACGATCTCGACGGCCACAAGGGCATTTTCTACACCAATCGCGGCGTCTCCGACTGGCGCTTCCAGACGCCCGATGGCGCAATCGTCGTGCGCGCCAGCCAGGTGCTCGGCATGAACAATGGCGACATGATCCGCGATGCCGCAGTGGCCGGCCTCGGCATCGCGCTGCTCCCCGCCTTCATCGCCGGCCCGGCGGTGAGCGAGGGGCTGCTCGCCGAGATCGACGTCGGCTACAGGCCGGAAGCCGAGTTCATCTACATGGCTCACCCCGAAGGCCGCAATCCCTCCGCCAAGCTGCGCGCCGTCGCCGATCATCTGCGCAAGACCTTCGGCGATCCGCCCTACTGGGATCCATCTGGTTGATCAGATCAGGCTCATAAGATTGCCGACGACGCGCGACCGCCGCGCCTTCAGCATCGCCAGCCCCAGCCGCGCCACCAGCGGCGGCCCCTCGATCGGCCGATAGGCTACGCCATCGAGTTTGAGATGCGCGAGCGAGCCCGGCACGATCGACACGCCGAGATCGGCCGCGACGAGATTGATGACGGACGGGATCTGCGGCGCTTCCTGCGTCACGACAAGCTCGAAGCCGGCATCCCGGCAGCCCCGCAGGATGTCGTCGTAGAGGCTGAGGCCGACGGTGCGCGGGAAAAGAATGAACGGTTCGCCCGAGAGTGCGGAGAGCGGCACGGTCTTGAGCTTCGCCAGCGGGTGATGCGCCGGCAGCGCGATCAGCATGGGCTCGTCGGCCAGCCGCTTCAGGTGCACATCTCTAGGGTCTTCCAGCCCGGGTCGGATGAAGGCGGCGTCGATCTCCTGCCGCATCAGCTTTTCCATTAGCCAGTTGCTGTTCATCTCGGTGAGCGACAGGCTCACATCCGGCCATTGCCCGCGAAACCGGCGGATCGTGCCGCTGACGGCGGTGTTGAAGGCCGACGACGCCGTGAAACCAAGAGCCAGCCGCCCGGTCTCGCCGCGCGTCGCCCGCTGGGCGGCCAGCTTCGCCTTCTCGGCCGAGGCAATCGCGGCGCGCGCCTCCGGCAGAAACGCCGATCCCGCCTCTGTCAGCTCCGCGCCATGTGGCACACGGTGAAACAACGCCGCCCCGATCTCGTTTTCGAGATCGCGGATCTGCTGGCTGAGCGGCGGCTGGCCGATGCCGAGCTTGGCGGCGGCGCGGGTGAAATTCTGCTCCTCTGCCACCGCAAGGAAATAGCGGATATGGCGTAGTTCCATCGGTATCTCCAAAACCTATCAAGAAAGCCAGTTTCATATATTGGACAAATGATGATCCGTTGGCTAGATCAAAGGGCGTGAAAGGTTGGTCCTCAATGCCACGCGCCGCAGACAAGCAGTCCGTTCCCTCGGAAATCCCCTCCCGTCCTCATCTCACCGTCATCGAGAATGCCGCGCCCGATCTGCAGGAAAAGCAGTTCCTGCTGCGCGGCACCCCGGCCTATAGGCGCGCCAGCATCGCGCTGTTCCTCTCGGGCTTCGCCACCTTCTCGCTGCTCTATTGCGTCCAGCCGCTGATGCCGATCTTCGCCAGCGACTTCGGCATCAGCCCGGCGGCAAGCTCGCTCTCTCTGTCGCTGTCGACGGGCCTGCTCGCCTTCGCTATCTTCTGCGCCGCCGCTGTCTCCGAAAGCTTCCGCCGCCGCAGCCTGATGTTCGCCTCGCTGCTCGGTGCCGCCCTTTGCACGATCGCCTGCGCGCTGGTCCCGAGCTGGCATGCGCTGCTGGTCATCCGCGCCCTTGAAGGTTTGCTGCTTGGCGGCGTCCCCGCCGTCGCCATGGCCTATCTGTCTGAAGAGATCGATCCGCGCGGCCTCGGCGCCTCCATGGGCCTCTACATCGCCGGCAACGCCTTCGGCGGCATGGCCGGCCGCGTCGTCACGGGCACGCTGGCCGAGTTCTTCTCCTGGCGTATCGCGCTCGGCACGCTGGGTGCCATCGGCCTTGCGGCGGCCATCGGCTTCTTCCTGCTGCTGCCCGCCTCACGCAATTTCACGCCGCGCAAGGGCTTCAACGCCCGCTTCCACCTCGGTGCCTGGGCCGGCCATATCAGGAGCCCGGCGCTGCCCTTCCTGTTTGCCATCGGCTTCCTCGCCATGGGCACCTTCGTCACGGTCTACAACTATATCGGCTTCCGCCTCGTCGAAGCGCCGTACAATCTGAACCAGACCGAGCTCGGCCTGATTTTCACGGTCTACATCTTCGGCATCGCCGCCTCGTGGATCGCCGGCCTGCTAGGCGATCGCTTCGGCCACTTCGTCGTGCTGCCATCTGGCATCGCGCTGTCAGCGATCGGCGTGGCGCTGACACTCTCGGCCTCGCTGCCGTTGATCATCCTGGGCATCGTGCTCCTGACCTCGGGCTTCTTCGTCGCCCACTCGGTCGCAAGCGCACTGGTCGGGCGGCTCGCCAAGGGCACCAAGGGCCACGCCTCGTCGCTCTATCTCTTGTCCTACTACATCGGCTCCAGCGTCGCCGGCTCCGTCGGCGGATACTTCTGGGGCGCCGATGGCTGGAACGCGGTGGTGATCTTCACCCTGACCCTACTGGCGATCGGCATGGTCGCGGCACTCGCCGCAGCAAGGCTTTCGCGCCGATAGCAAACATAGAAAAAGCCCGCGGCAAGGCGGGCTTTTTTATGAGTGGAGCGGGCTCATGCGATCGATCAGCTAACCACCCAGGCGATATAGATCAACGTCAGCGCGATCAGCCAGAGTGCCCAGCGGCCGGAGCGGCTGTGGCGGGCTTCCGACTTGCCGATCGCCTCGGCCGTCTCGGCGTCGAAGCGCAGCCCGTTCTCGCTCATCCTCAGCAGCTCGTGGTGGAACTTCTCGGTCTTGGCGGCGATTTCGGGTGCGGCCTCGGCGAGCTTCACGGCGGCCTTCAGCCCGTCCTTGATATCGGTCGCGATCCGCTTCGGTCCGAGATTGTTGCGGATCCAGTCGCCGACGACGGGTTCGGATGCCTTCCACATGTTGAAGCGCGGGTTGAGAATGCGGGCCACGCCCTCGACCACGACCATGGTCTTCTGCAGCATCACCAGCTCGGGCCGTGCGGCCATATCGAACAGCTCGGTCACCTCAAACAGCAGCGTCAGCAGCTTGCCCATCGAGATCGTCTCGGCCGGTTGCCCGTGGATCGGCTCGCCGATCGCCCGGATCGCCTGCGCGAAGCTCTCGACATTGTGGTGGCCGGGCACGTACCCCGCCTCGAAATGCACCTCGGCGACACGGATGTAATCGCGGGTGATGAAGCCGTAGAGGATCTCGGCGAGGAAGCGGCGCTCCTTCTTTCCGAGGCGCCCGACGATCCCCATGTCGACGGCGACGATCATGCCCTTGGGATCGACGAAGAGATTGCCCGGATGCATGTCGGCATGGAAGAAGCCGTCGCGCAGCGTATGGCGCAGGAAGGACTGGATCAGCGTGTCGGCCAGCGCATTGAGGTCGTGGCCGGCGGCCTTCAGGCCCTCGACATCGGACATCTTGACGCCGTCGATCCACTCCATGGTGATGACGTCGCGTCCAGTGCGCTCCCAGTCGACGGTCGGAACGCGGAAGCCCGGATCATCTTGCGTGTTCTCGGCGATCTCCGAAAGGGCCGCTGCCTCAAGCCTCAGGTCCATCTCGACCTTGGTCGTCTGCTCCAGCGTCTTCGTCACTTCCACCGGCTTCAGGCGCCGGCTGGAGGGCATGAAGCGCTCCTGTAAGTGGGCGACGAGATACATCGCCTCGAGATCGTGGGTGAAGCGCTGGCGCACGCCGGGGCGCACGACCTTGACCGCAACCTTCTTGCGTCCCTGCGGCGTCATCACCTCGGCCGGATGCACCTGCGCGATCGAGGCTGCCGCGATCGGCTCGCCGAAGCTGACGTAAAGCTCATCCACCGGCCGGCCGAGCGATCCCTCGATATTGGCCTTGGCGGCGGCCTCGGGGAAGAAGGCCATCCGGTCCTGCAGCTGCGACAGGTCGTCGGCGAACTCGACGCCGACGACGTCGGGCCTGGTCGCCAGGAACTGGCCGATCTTCACATAGGAAGGCCCCAGCCGCTCGACGGCCTTGGAGAGCCGGTCGCTGCGCTTCTGGGTCTTGGCGCGCTTGCGCGCGAACATGCCGACGAAGGACTTGGCAGCCGCGACCGAGGGCGGAAGTTCGTCCGAAGGCAGCGCCGAGACGACGCCCTCGCGCACGAGAATCCAACCAACCCGCCAGAGCTGGAAATATGCCGAAACAGTGCTCATTCCGGCTTAAAGCTTCCAGCCGGAGTGAAGGGCGGCGATACCGCCGGTATAATTGGTGTAGCTGACGCGCGAGAAGCCGGCATTGCGGATCATCGCCGCGAAGTTCTCCTGGTTGGGGAACTTGCGGATGGATTCGACCAGATACTGGTAGGGCTCGGCATCGCCGGTGATCGCCTTGCCGAACTTCGGAATGGCGTTGAACGACCAGCTTTCATAGACGCGGTCGAGCAGCGGCATGTCGACTTCGGAGAATTCGAGCACCAGCAGGCGGCCGCCGCGCTTCAGCACGCGGTAGGCTTCGCTGAGCGCCACGTCGATACGCGGCACGTTGCGGATGCCGAAGGCGATCGTATAGGCGTCGAAGCTGTTGGCCTCGAAGGGCAGTTCCTCGGCATTCGCCTCGACGAAAGTCAGGTTGTCGGAGAGCTTCTTCTTGGCGGCGCGTTCTGCGCCGACAGCCAGCATCGATCCGTTGATGTCGAGCACGGTGGAGTGCGCCATCCGGTTCGAGGCTTCGATGATGCGGAATGCGATGTCGCCCGTGCCGCCGGCCACGTCGAGCGTCTTGTAGCCGGGCTCCTTGCGCGGGTTCAGCGCCGCGATCATCGCATCTTTCCAGACGCGGTGCATGCCAACGGACATGACGTCGTTCATGATGTCGTAGCGCTTGGCGACCTTATGGAAGACTTCGTTGACGAGGCCCTGCTTTTCGCCGCCTGAAACTTCGCGGAAGCCGTATGATGTTTCCATGCCGCCGTCGGCGGAGGTGCGGCTGTCTGACATCGAATACTCCAATCTCTTAAATCAACGCGGCGACCATAGCGAAATCAGGCAGGCGACGCTATCTGTGGGCAACGGTCCGGTCCGCGACACCATGGCGCTATAGCGCACATCGCGGGCGGTTGAAACATGTTCGATATAGATGGGTTAAGATGCCGGAATTGCCAGAAGTCGAAACCGTCAAACGCGGCCTCGCGCCCACCATGGAGGGCGCGCGCATCGTCAAATTGGAGCTTAGGCGAGGCGATCTTCGCTTCCCGTTTCCAGAGGCCTTTGGCGAAAAGGCATCCGGCCGCACCATCGTCTCTCTCGGTCGTCGCGCGAAATATCTGCTGATCGATCTCGACAGCGGCGCCACCATCATTGCCCATCTCGGCATGTCCGGCTCCTTCCGCATCGAGGCCGGGCCGATCGCGGAAACCCCCATCTCCGAAACACCGGGCGAATTCCATCATCCGCGCTCGAAGGATGAAAAGCACGATCACGTGATCTTCCATCTGGAGGGGCCGTCGGGCGTTAGCCGCGTCATCTATAATGACCCGCGCCGCTTCGGCTTCATGGACATGGCCGATCGAACGGCGCTCGACATCAATCCCTTTCTCTATGGGCTCGGCCCGGAGCCGACGGGCAATGCACTGAGCGCCGCCTATCTGGCCGAGCGCTTCAAGGGCAAGGCGCAGCCGCTGAAGAGCGCGCTGCTCGACCAAAAGAACATTGCCGGCCTCGGCAATATATATGTGTGCGAGGCGCTGTGGCGCTCGCACCTGAAGCCGACACGCCCAGCCGCTACTTTGGTGACGCCAACGGGCAAGCCTACCAAGCAGCTCGACCTGCTGGTCTCCTCGATCCGCGACGTCATCGCCGACGCCATCAAGGCTGGCGGCTCCTCGTTGCGCGATCATATCCAGACGGATGGCTCGCTCGGCTATTTCCAGCACTCCTTCTCCGTCTATGATCGCGAAGGGCAGCCTTGCCGTACGCCCGATTGCGGCGGTACCATCGCCCGCATCGTTCAGGCCGGGCGCTCGACTTTCTATTGCCCCACCTGTCAAAAATAGCCTGGGCATTGGCCCGACCGGGAGGAATGCATGTCTTATGAAACGCTGATCGTCGAAACCCGAGGCGCCGTGGGGCTGATCACGCTGAACCGCCCGCAGGCGCTGAACGCCTTGAACTCGACGGTGCTCAAGGAACTGCTGCAGGCCTATGCCGCATTCGAGGTCGACGACGCCATCGGCGCCATCGTCCTCACCGGCTCCGAGCGCGCCTTTGCCGCCGGCGCCGATATCAAGGAAATGCAGCCGCTCGACTTCGCCGATGTCTACCGCCGTAATTTCCTCGGCGGCTGGGATGATGTCGCCAAGGTGCGCAAACCCGTCATCGCCGCCGTCAGCGGCTTCGCGCTCGGCGGCGGCTGCGAGCTTGCCATGATCTGCGACTTCATCATCGCCTCCGAGACCGCCAAATTCGGCCAGCCCGAAATCACCCTCGGCGTCATTCCCGGCATGGGCGGCTCCCAGCGCCTGACGCGTGCCGTCGGGAAGGCCAAGGCGATGGACATGGTACTGACCGGCCGCATGATGGATGCGGCGGAAGCAGAGCGCGCGGGACTCGTATCGCGTGTAGTCGCGCCCGATCGTCTGCTCGATGAAGCGCTCGAGGCGGCCGCCAAGATCGCCTCCCTGTCGCGCCCCTCGGTGCTGATGGCCAAGGAGGCCGTCAACCGCGCTCTGGAGACCACGCTGGAGGAAGGTCTGCGCTTCGAGCGCCGCCTGTTCCACAGTCTCTTTGCGACGGAAGATCAGAAGGAAGGGATGACAGCCTTCATCGAAAAGCGTAAACCCGCCTTCAAGAACCGCTGACCCCTGAAGAGAAAAGGCGACGGTTCCTTGAAAATGCGCGTTGACGCCGGTCGGCTTTAGGGTTATATGCCCGCCCAAGGTTCGGGAAGCCAGTCCGGTTTTCCGATAATACTCCCGCATTGCTGTGTAGGAAGTGGCTGCAAGGCCCGCGGCGGTAGCGGAATTTGTTCGAATTCTTGAGAGAGGCATCCATGGCCAATACAACTTCGGCGAAAAAAGCGACCCGCAAGATCGCCCGCCGTACCGACGTCAACAAGGCTCGTCGCTCGCGCGTTCGCACGTTCGTTCGTCAGGTCGAAGAAGCACTCGCAGCTGGCGATGCTGCCAAGGCCAAGGAAGCTTTCCAGGCCGCGCAGCCGGAACTGGCCCGCGCAGCAAGCAAGGGCGTCCTGCACGCCAACACGGCATCCCGCAAGGTCTCGCGCCTCGCAGCTCGTGTGAAGGCTCTGTCGGTCGGCGCGACCGCTTAAGCTTCCGTTAATAAAGACAGCTATATGATTAGCCCGGCAACTTTGTCGGGCTTTTTCGATTCCGCCAACTGCCCGGACTATGGTTAATTTGGCGACGATTTCGTGTCTGGCAAATGACACAAAAAAATGAGTGATTACAAAGGCTTGTGTCAGGTTGTTCCTGAACGAAGAGACTCAGACCTTCCCTTGCGGCGTCTAAAACGAGTCAAGAAGCTTTTTTCTTTTTTTCTTTTTATGCGTGTCAAAATTGCCGGTTTCCGGAATCTCCTTGATTCAAAAGCGATTCTTTTTTTGCGCTAATGCAGCGCCCTAAATCTGCCGCAGGAGTCAACCGGCTACGCTTAATTTTGCGGAAATATGCCCGTTGATCTCCACCCCCGATCCTGCCTAAATGCCTCCCAACAAGGGGCTCGGACATCACCTGTTTTAAGGCTTGGTCTGAAACTGCCACGTCGGCAGGACGATGCTTTAGTGTCTTTTGTTGCGGAAGTTTCGACCTCCGGATTTTCACGCACTGATGCAGATTGGACCGCGGCTGTGGCTGCCGCGGAACGGGATCATCTGTGCGCCATTTTTGAGGGCTGCACGCAGCGCGTGCGATCTCGGGAAATGGAAAAAGCATACGCAGGCAGGCTGGTGTTCGTTGGACGAGGAGCGGGCACCTAGGAGACAAGAAGCAATAAGACCGCATGAAGCGGTTGGCTTCGCCTCCAACAGTCGCCTCTCGTTAAGAGGCACGCGTTTGAGTGAACCGGCCGACGGCAGAGCATGAGGGTGATGCTGTCTGGTCATAAGCGGGGAAATGATCGGGCGACCAGGATTAGGTCGGCCGATGGAACTATAAGGCGGCAAGATGCACATGAATTCGATGGCGGCGAGTGCTTTGGACAACTCGGACAAGGTATCTCAGACGTTAGGCTCTATTTGCCCAGACGCGGCGGGGGAAAAGGGAGACATGAAGAATGATGGCATACTTTTTGAACGAGCAAGTGCACGCCTGAAGGCGCAGGTCGGTCCGGATGTCTACGCAAGC
This sequence comes from Rhizobium sp. UBA1881, assembly GCF_002338015.1. Classification (NCBI taxonomy): domain Bacteria; kingdom Pseudomonadati; phylum Pseudomonadota; class Alphaproteobacteria; order Hyphomicrobiales; family Rhizobiaceae; genus Rhizobium; species Rhizobium sp. UBA1881. The sequence continues at coordinate 5,755 of NZ_DDHH01000114.1, read as the reverse complement.
TGGTTTGCACGACTGAAGCTCCATTCCGTCTCCAAGAGTGTCGTACGGCTGACGGTCCCAACAACTTTTCTGAAGTCCTGGATCAACAATCGCTACCTCGACCTGATCACCGGCATCTTCCAGGCGGAAGACGCTGAAATCCTGAAGGTCGAAATCCTGGTTCGCACGGCAGCGCGCGCAACCAGCAAGCCGGAAGAAACGGCGACCCAGGAGCCGGTATCGTCCGTCGCGCCGATCCGTCGCCCGGTCGCTCAGCAGGCCGGCCAGATCGTCCAGCAGGCTGTTTCGGCAGCGTCTGCAGCGCGTCCGGCGACCTCTGGCCAGCCGCTCTTCGGCTCGCCGCTCGATAACCGCTTCACCTTCGACACCTTCGTCGAAGGCAGCTCCAATCGCGTCGCTCTGGCGGCCGCAAAGACCATTGCCGAAGCCGGTCAGGGCGCAGTGCGCTTCAACCCGCTCTTCGTTCATTCCACCGTCGGTCTCGGCAAGACCCATCTGCTGCAGGCAATCGCCAATGCAGCCGTACAGAACCCGCGCCAGCTGCGCGTCGTCTACCTGACGGCCGAATACTTCATGTGGCGTTTCGCAACCGCGATCCGCGACAATGATGCGCTGACGCTGAAGGACTCGCTACGCAACATCGACCTTCTGATCATCGACGACATGCAGTTCCTGCAGGGCAAGATGATCCAGCACGAGTTCTGCCATCTGCTCAACATGCTGCTCGACAGCGCCAAGCAGGTCGTCGTCGCAGCCGATCGTGCCCCCTGGGAGCTGGAATCGCTCGACCCGCGCGTTCGTTCGCGTCTGCAGGGCGGCGTGGCGATCGAGCTTGACGGCCCGGATTACGAGATGCGTCTCGAAATCCTCCAGCGCCGCCTTGAGGTCGCCCGTGGCGAAGATCCGTCGCTGGAAATGTCGAGCGAGCTGCTCAACCACGTTGCCCGCAGCATCACCGCCAGCGGCCGCGAACTGGAAGGCGCCTTCAACCAGCTGCTCTTCCGTCGCTCCTTCGAGCCGAACCTGACGGTCGAGCGTGTGGACGAGCTTCTCGCCCATCTGGTCGGCTCCGGCGAGCCGCGCCGCGTGCGTATCGAAGACATCCAGCGCATCGTCGCACGTCACTACAACGTGTCGCGCCAGGAGCTGGTCTCGAACCGTCGCACGCGCGTCATCGTCAAGCCGCGCCAGATCGCCATGTATCTGGCCAAGACGCTCACCCCGCGCTCCTTCCCGGAGATCGGCCGTCGCTTCGGCGGACGTGACCACACGACCGTGCTGCACGCCGTGCGCAAGATCGAGGAGCTGATCTCAGGTGATAGCAAGCTGTCGCACGAGATCGAGCTGCTGAAGCGCCTGATCAACGAGTAGTCGCGATCATAGCATCGAAATTAAGCGGCCGGGAGCAATCCCGGCCGTTTCCTTTTATGCGCTCTTTATTTTATACAGCCCTTTCAAGCATACGCGCGGCGGGAGGAAAACGCCGCGCCCTGGGAGGATATAAATGAGCTTTACGAAAATCGCCGTACTCGGTCTGGGCAAGGTCGGGCGGCTGGCCGCCACGCTTTTGCATGAGGGCGGCTTCGAGGTCACGGGTGTGGACGCGCAGCTGCCTGTGGGCGAGGTGCCGTTCAAGTGCCATAGCGGCGATATCTCAGATCCCGCCGTCATCGGTGAATTGCTGTCGGGTGTCGATGCGGTGCTGTCGTGCCTGCCCTATCACCTGAACATCGGGCTGGCGCGCGCCGCCCATGCCGCCGGCATTCATTATTTCGATCTGACGGAAGATGTGCCCACCACCAACTTCATCATCGAGCTGTCGAAAACCGCACGTGGCCTGATGGCGCCGCAATGCGGGCTTGCCCCGGGCTTCGTCGGCATCGTCGGCTCGAGCCTTGCCGATGGCTTCGATCGCTGCCGCTCGATCCGCATGCGCGTCGGCGCCTTGCCGCAAAATCCGACGGGCCTCTTGGGCTATGCCTTCAACTGGTCGCCGGAGGGCGTCGTCAACGAGTATCTGAACGATTGCGAAGTGATCGAAGGCGGCGTGCGCAAGCTGGTGTCGCCGATGGAGTGGCTCGAAACCATCTACGTCGAGGGCGTGAAGCTCGAGGCGTTCACGACCTCCGGCGGTCTCGGCACCATGTGCGACACGCTGCTCGGCAAGGTCGAGAACCTCGACTACAAGACCATGCGCTATCCCGGCCACATGGACCTGATGAACTTCTTCTTCCACGAACTCCTGATGCGCGACAAGCGCAAGCTCGCCGGCGAGATCCTGACGGAAGCCAAGCCCCCCGTCGATGACGATGTCGTCTACGTGCATGTCGCTGCCGAAGGCACCGAGCGCGGCAGCCTGCGCCGCAAGGAATTCGTGCGCGCCTATTACCCGATCGAGATATCAGGCGCCCGCCGCACGGCAATCGCCTGGACAACTTCGGCATCGGTCGTCGCCGTCATCGAGATGGTGCGTGACGGCCTGCTGCCCGCAACCGGCTTCCTGCACCAGGAGCACATTCCGCTCGACATGTTCCTGAAGACGCCAACCGGCAGCCTCTTCAAGACGGGTGCGTCCCGCAGAGCCTGATCGGCCAGGCGTTTCGACACATCGCCGCTCTCAGGGCGGCGGTGTGGACACTATTGTTGCGGATTGCGCTGGCTGGGCAGTGCGCAGCGATTGCCGCAGCTGGCGACCCCGGGAAGCATGTAGCGCAGGCAGCAGAGCTTGCGCCGCTGGATCATCTGCCCGTCTTCCTCGACCTGTCTGACGCTGCCGCAGAGCGGGTTCGGCCCGCCATCCGGCAGGCACCCGCGCACGAAGAGCGGCAGGTCGGGAGCGGAACGCCCGCCGCCCTCGCTATCGGTCAGCCGCAGCGTATAGTCGATGTAGACGGCGGCGTTGTTCCACAGGAGCTTTGCCGAGAGCCCGCAGCGCTTCAGGCGCTCGACGGCCATGTTGAGATGGTCAGCCATCAACGGCCCGACCACGGAAAATTCGTCGCCGCTCGTCTCTTCGCCGATCATGCCGCGATGGGAAAGGCCGAAGGCGCGCGGCAGCCCGTCCTCGGTGAGCGCGATCGTCATCTCATCGAATGCCACCGGCAGCACCTGGCCGGCCAGGCGGCGGGCGAGCAGATAGGGAATGCTGATCCCGGCGAAGTAATAGAGCGACCACATGGAGACGACGGCGCGGCGATCCGTGCCTTTGGTGACCTCGGTGTACCGGTCGATCGCCCGCTCGAAACCGCCATCCTCGAAGAACGTTGCGACGGCGACGCCACCGGCCAGCTCATCCGCCAGCATCATCTTCTCGCGACACCACGCGTGATCGCCGGAAAAAGCGTGGGACAAGCCGATCGGCTGCGGGAGCCCGGGCGCCGTCCGCGCGATCTGTTGAACTGCCATGACTGAGGTTCGGCCTTGCCTGTATGCGTCTTAATCCTGACTATGATAATCAGCAAATACGCGGCAGGAAAGTGTTTTATGAGTGCCGGTGTCCACTTTTTCGGCCGGTTGCGAAGTAAGCCCGGATTACCGCTGCGCTTCGGAAAGCAGCCAGCGGCGGAAGGCGGCCGCTGCCGGCCGCTCCAGCGCCTGGCCGGGATAGACGAGATGGAAGGCGAGCCGGCTGGCGACGCCCACGGGGAAGGGGGCGACGAGCTGGCCTTCTTGCAGTTCAGTCGTTACGAAGGAGCGCCGCATCAGCGCGAAACCGAGCCCCGCCTTCATCGCCTCGTAGGCGCCGTTGCCGTGCATGAAGACGGGGCCACGGGCGGCATCGACATTGCTCGCGCCCGCCGCTTCCAGCCATAGCTGCCAGTCATGGCGGTAGACGTCGTGGATGAGCTGGAACGGCGCCAGTGCATCGGGCGATGGATCCGGGCCGAGCTCATCGGCGAGCTTCGGCGTGCAGACCGGCACCAGTTCGTCATCCACCAGCCGTTCGCTGACGAGCCCGTCATAGCCCCCGAGCCCGTGACGGATGGCGAGGTCTATGCCATCGCGCTGGAAATCCATCACCCTGTGCGAGGCGCTGATGCGCACGTCGATCTCCGGGTTCAGCGCTTCGAAGCGCGAAAGCCGCGGCACCAGCCAGTAGGTCGCAAAGCCTGCGGTGCATGTCACGTTCAGCACCGTGCCGCGATTTCGCGCCGTGATCGCCGCCGTCGCCTCGCGCACCAGCCGAAACGCCGCCCGCAACGTCGTGAAATAATCGGCACCCTCTGATGTCAGCGCCAGCGCGCGCGTCTTGCGCTCGAACAGCCGCACGCCGAGCGAGGCCTCAAGATCGCGAATCTGCAGGCTGACGGCGCCCGGCGTCACATTGAGTTCTCGCGCGGCAAGCGTCATGCTGAGATGCCGGGCGGCGGCCTCGAAGGCGCGGAGCGCCGAAAGCGATGGAAGAAAATCACTCATGCTTTAGCTCAGCTCAATCATGAAACGAAAAAGACTCGTTTGTCGCATGGCTCTGACCGCCATAGTATATGCATCAAGGCGATCATTCCAAGTCAGAGCTTGATCGCAACGGATAAGAATAACTCGACAAACGATAACAAGCCGCGCAGGAATCGGGTGGCGCAGGCCAGCGCCGAGCGCTAAGCCGGCCATGCCGCAAAAGGGAGAGAAGCGATGCAGCAGAGACAGATGGGCCTTGCCGAATGGGGAATGTTGCTGGTGCTGTCGCTGCTCTGGGGCGGCTCCTTCCTCTTCAACGGCATCCTGGTGAAAACCCTGCCGCCGTTTACCATCGTCACCGGCCGCGTGCTGATCGCCGCCGTCGCGCTGAACCTGATCGTGCGCGCCACCGGCCACGCGATGCCGCGTGATGGCAAATCCTGGGCGGCCTTCTTCGTCATGGGCCTGATCAATAACATGATCCCCTTCTGCCTCATCGTCTGGGGCCAGACCCATATTGCGAGCGGCCTCGCCTCGATCCTCAACGCCACCACGCCGCTCTTCGGTGTCGTCGTTGCGCATCTGTTGACGGCGGATGAGAAGATGACCGGAAACCGCCTGCTCGGCGTCATCGTCGGCTTCGCCGGCGTCGCCTATATGACCGGCTTCGATGCGCTGCGCGATCTGGGAACCAATGTGCTGGCGCAGCTCGCCGTTCTTGGCGCCGCACTATCCTATTCCTTCGCCGGCATCTACGGCCGCCGCTTCCGCCAGATGGGCATGGCGCCGCTTCTCCCCGCCGCTGGCCAGGTCACCGCCTCCAGCGTGCTGATGCTCCCCATCGCCCTCCTCGTCGACCACCCCTGGACGCTCGCCGCCCCCTCGGCCGAGACCTGGATAGCGCTCTTCGGCCTGGCGCTGCTGTCGACCGCAGTCGCCTACGTCCTCTTCTTTCGCATCCTCGCCACCGCCGGCGCCACCAACCTGATGCTCGTCACCTTCCTCATCCCCGTCAGCGCCATCCTGCTCGGCGCCGCCATCCTTGGGGAGCAGCTGCAGGCCAAGCATCTGATCGGCATGGCGATGATCGCGATCGGCTTGGCAGCGATCGATGGGCGGTTGTTTGCGCGGGTGCGGAGGAGAGTGGTGTGATTGGCCACTTGCTCCCCCTCTCCCCTCGGGGAGAGGGTAGGGTGAGGGGGGCTGCTGGTTGTGATGTCAGAGATTTATATATTAAAACAATAGGATATGATGGAATCCGGAGCCCCCTCATCCGACCCTTCGGGCCACCTTCTCCCCGTTGGGGAGAAGGGGAGGTGGAGCGAGTGGCCAGCCCCAGGTCTCTTCTCCCCAACGGAAG
>NZ_DDHH01000115.1:42456-58363 GCF_002338015.1 Rhizobium sp. UBA1881 | reverse complement strand
GTGGCGGCAGGGCGAACCGCTGCGCGGCGCACCGGCGCTGGGCGCGAGAAGGTCTGCGTCGGCGCCGGTTCGTAGCCAATCGGCATCGGTGTGGAGCGATAACCGCCTTCGTCGGGATAGATCGGGTTTCCCGGCCGCCCGATGGTGGGGTCGCCCCCTTGCGTCATGCCGTAAGGGTTCCAGATTTCGCCGTTGAACGTGCCGATAACGGTATATCCGTACATCACACCCAGCAACTGGCGTTCGGTCGCGCGTGCATCACACAGGCGCAGGCGAACCTGGATCATGCCGAAATTGCGGGCCTGTGTCTGGTCGGAGCGGCTGGAGCGGATCTGCTGCCATCCATAGACGCAGGTATCGCCGCTGCGGCTGGTGCCGGAGGCGTAGCCGAAGGGGCCGTAGCTGTTTTGCAGGAAGGTCGCCGATCGCGCCATTCGCACGCCGGGGATGGAGGCAGCCATCTCTCGTCCAATGGCGGTCTCATTGACCATTTTATACGATGAGTTGCCGGCACCAGGGTTTTCGCCGCGCCCGCCGAGAAACTGCACCTTCAGGAAATTTTGGCCTGGAACAGATGACGAGGTGAACAGCGAGATGGACTGATCTACGCCGTTGCCACGCTTCTGCTCTACTACGCTCACGATCGATGGCCCGCCGGGTGGCGGCAGGACAAGCGCCTTCTCGCTCGCAATCGTTTCAGCGGCGCTCGGTTGTCTGATATTTCCAGTCGATGTGCAGCTGGCAGCAAGACCAGCCAACCCAGCAAGGGCCATCAATCTTAGCAAACCCATGTTTCCGATCGCCGCAATCGTATTTCCCTGTATCCGGCGCAATTTTGGCGCCCGGACTTCGAATCAACGACCAGACGGCCGTTAAGCATTCTAAACGACGGATATGGTTAACCAATCGTTAATTTGCGCGTCATCGGAGTGATGGCGGTGGAGAGTGAACACAAAAAGTTGCTTGCGTCGATAGGTCGCCTCCCAAGCGGCTATGCTCGGCCTTTCGCTGCGCAGCGCCAACGAAATTAGACCTGGCTAATAACGAAGATGAGAAGATGCTTTAGAGTAGGTTTATGATGGGAAGACTTCTATTTGACGACCCCGGGAGCCTCCCGGCGAAACCGTGTCTCCTGTCAACAGCAAGCCATTCATGAACGAGCTTTATAGCCCTATGCTGATTTGGGCATCTTAACATGTTCGGACCGAGCTGTTAGGTAGAGGCTAGACCGAGCACCGCTCCGGTCGGCGGTTAAATACGGGATATAAAAGAATAAACTGGAAGCAAAGGCAAAGTGCTGGCTGTTTCCTTATCGATGTGCGCAGGTTCTTCGAGGCAAGGCGGGCGACAAGCGAAATTCGTTTGATTGCTTGCGGGTGGAACCTCGCTGGCCAATTTTCAAACCGGAATAAAGCTTGGCGGAGGAGCCAAGGGGAGGAGGGAATTAAGGTTGCTCGGTGAACCGAGCCCAAGTAAAGGCGAATATAGTGCAAAATAAAAATCAGCGGCGTTTTTCCACCGTTCGCAGCGGCGTGCTTGTGGCGGCTGTATCAATATTCATGTCCTCCGTGGCAATGGCCCAGCAGGCTGCTTCCCCGCCTCCTCCGTCCGTCACGACCGTGAAAGTTGCCGCCAGCTCTGTACCGCTGAGCTACGAATACGCCGCGCGTGTCTCGGCGTTTCGCCAGACGGAGGTCCGCGCCCGCGTGAGCGGCATCCTGTTGAAGCGCAACTTCGTCGAGGGCGCCCAGGTCAAGGCGGGCGATGTACTATTTCTCATCGATCCCGCGCCCTATGAAGCCGCACTGATGCAGGCACAGGCCGGGCTCAAACAGGCGCAGGCGCAGCTCAGTCAGGGCATCCGCGAGGAGAAGCGCAACATCAGTCTCTTTGACCAGAATGTCGGCAGCCAAAAGAGCCGCGATGATGCGATTTCGGCGCGCGAGCTCGCCGAGGCGGCCGTCGCCTCCGCTCAGGCCCAGGTCACGACCGCCGAGCTCAATCTCGGCTATACCAAGGTGACTGCTCCGATCAGCGGCATCACGAGCCTTGAGCAGATGTCCGAAGGCAGCCTGATCAGCACTGATTCAAGCTTGCTGACCAACATCACCCAGCTGGACCCTGTCTACGTCAACTTCTCTTTCTCGGATTCCGAGGCGCGCGAAGTCCGCCATCTCATCGATCTGATGAAGAGCAAGGGCCAGGAACAGAAGCTGCGCGTCAAGCTGACATTCGGCGACGGTTCGACCTACGACCACGAAGGCGTTGTCGACTTCACGTCCGCGACCGTTGACGTCAACACGGGCACTATCCAAGCCCGTGCGATCATCGACAATCCGGATCGCCAGCTGATCCCCGGCCAGTTCGTACGCGCCACAGTAAGCGGCGTGACCGCCGATGACGCGATCGTCATCCCCGAGGTGGCGCTGTTGCAGGGGCCGCAGGGTCAATTCGTCTACACCGTCGGCAAGGACGGCAAGGCAAAGATCAATGCGGTTACACTCGGCCAGAAAGTCGGCAGCAACTGGATCGTCAACTCGGGTCTTGAGGCCGGTGACCAGCTGATTACCGAGGGCGTCATCAAGGTGCGGCCGGGTTCGGCCGTCAACGCGACGGCTGAAGCCGCCGCGGCCGACGGTGGCAAGGATACGAAAGAGACGGCGTCAAACTGATGGGTAATAGGTTCTTTATCGACCGTCCGGTCTTCGCGGCGGTCATTTCCATCGTCATTGTTCTGGCGGGTCTTTTGGCCCTGCGGGCCCTGCCGATTGCACAGTATCCCGAGCTTGTACCGCCGCAGGTCGTTGTGACTGCGAGCTATCCCGGCGCCAGCGCCGAGACGGTCGCACAGACCGTTGCGGCGCCGCTCGAGCAACAAATCAACGGCGTCGAAAACATGCTCTACATGCAATCGACGAACTCCAACAGCGGCACCATGCAGATCACGGTGACATTCGCGCTTGGCACCGACCCGGACCAGGCCGCGATCAATGTCAACAACCGTGTCCAGCGTGCGACCTCGACCTTGCCGCAGGAAGTCACCCGTCAGGGTGTCGTTGTCGCTAAGCGCTCGAATTCCATTCTTGCCTTCGTGGCGATGTTCTCCAACAACGCGCAATATGACCGCGCCTATGTCGGCAACTACGCGCTCTTGAACGTCATCGACGACCTGAAGCGTCTTCCCGGCATTGGCGACGTCAACGTTCTGGGTGATATCGACTATTCGATGCGCGTCTGGCTGCGGCCGGACAAGATGGCGCAGTACGGCCTAACGCCGAGCGACGTGTCGACAGCCATCCAGGAACAAAACTCGCAGTTCGCCGCCGGTCGTTTTGGAGATCAACCGAGCGCAACCGGCCAGCCCTTTACCTACAGCGTCTCGACACAAGGCCGCTTGACGGATCCGGAAGCCTTCGGAAACATCATCCTGCGCTCGACCAGCAACGCGGCGACGCTCAGGTTGAAGGATGTAGCGCGTATCGAACTTGGCACCAAAAGCTACGCGGTGCAGAGCAGCCTCAACGGTACGCCGGCAGTTCCGATCGCGATCTACTTGCAGCCGGGCGCCAACGCGCTAAACACGATGCACGAGCTCTCAACGCGTCTGGCGGAACTGAAGAAGTCCTTCCCCGATGGGATTGACTATCGCATCCCCTACGATACGACGAAGTTCATTCAGGTCTCGATCGAGGAAGTCATCCACACCTTCTTCGAAGCGATCGCGCTTGTCGTCATCGTGGTGTTCCTGTTCCTGCAGAACTGGCGAGCGACGCTCATCCCGGTGATCGCAGTTCCGATCTCGATCATTGGTACCTTCGCGGGCATGTACCTGCTTGGGTTCTCGATCAACCTCTTGACACTCTTCGGCCTGGTGCTGGCGATCGGTATCGTCGTGGATGACGCGATCGTGGTTCTCGAGAATGTTGAACGCTTGATGACGGTGGACAAGTTGTCCCCCAAAGACGCGGCGATCAAGGCAATGGGCGAAGTGACCGGACCGGTCGTTGCCATCGTGCTCGTGCTCTGCTCGGTCTTTATCCCCGTCTCCTTCATGGGCGGGCTTGCGGGCCAGATGTACAAGCAGTTCGCCGTCACGATCGCGATCTCCGTGATCCTATCGGGCATCGTCGCTCTGACGCTGACGCCCGCTCTCTGTGGCCTGATCCTGAAGCCAGGTCATCACGAACCGGCGCTGCCGTTCCGCGTCTTCAATCGCGCCTTTGAGCGCTTGACGTCGGGCTACACGGCGGGAGTTCGCTTCTTTGTCAAGCGTTTTGCCATCGGACTTGTGCTGGTTGGCGCCTTGCTCGGTGCGACAGGCTATCTCTTCTACTCCATTCCGGGATCGCTCGTTCCCGACGAAGACCAGGGCTGGGTACTGCAGATCGCAATCTTGCCACCGGCCGCAGCGCTTCCGCGCACTGAAGCTGTCATGAACCAGGTGGTCGAAAACACCTCCAGGCTCGAGGGCGTTCATGACGTCTTTGCGGTTTCCGGCTTCGATATCCTCGCCGGCGGCATCAAGAGCAGTGCCGGTGTCTCCTTCATCATTCTCGATGACTGGAAGGAGCGCACGACGGCGGCCCTGGACGCCCGAAACATGGCCGGGCCGATCATCGGTGCCAATAGCGGCATCAAGGACGGGATGGTTCTCGCCTTCAATCCACCGCCGATCCAGGGCTTGAGCACCACGGGTGGCTTCGAAGCCTATGTTCAGGACCGTGGCGGCAACGGTATCGCGAACCTTGCCGAACAGGCCAATGCTCTCGTGGCTGCGGCTTCCAAGCGCCCCGAGCTGACTGCCGTGCGCACCACTTTCGATGCTAGCGTTCCGCAATACCACGCGGATCTCGATCGCGAGAAGGCAAAGGCGCTCGACGTGCCGATCAACACGGTCTTCGATGCCATGCAGGCGACGTTCGGTAGCCTCTATGTCAACGACTTCACACTCTACGGCCGCAACTATCAGGTCAATCTGCAGTCGGAATCGGCTTTCCGCCAATCGCCTGACGATCTCCGCCAAGTGTTCGTCCGCTCGACCAATGGCAACATGATCCCGCTGGATGCGCTGGTGAAGGTTACCCGCATTATCGGTCCGGACCAGGTCGAACGCTTCAACGCGTTCAACTCGGCCAAAGTCACCGGTAACCCGGCTCCCGGCTATACGTCGGGTGACGCCATCCGCGCATTGCAGGAGGTTGCCAACGAGACCTTGCCCGCGAGCTACCAGATCGCCTGGACAGGCTCGGCCTACCAGGAACTGGCAACGGGGGGCGCTGGAACGCAAGCTATGCTCTTCGGCATTATCATGGTGTTCCTGATCCTTGCCGCGCAGTACGAGAAGTGGACGCTGCCGTTGGCAGTTATAACCGCCATCCCGTTCGCGCTCTTTGGTGCGTTGCTAGCAACGATGCTGCGCGGGCTGACAAACGACGTCTACTTCCAGATCGGTATGGTCACGCTGATCGGTCTGGCCGCCAAGAACGCCATCCTCATCGTCGAGTTTGCCGTTTTGAAGCGCCAGGAGGGACTGACGGCCGGCGAGGCTGCGATCGAAGCCGCCCGCCTGCGTTTCCGCCCGATCGTCATGACGTCGCTGGCATTCATCCTGGGTGTCGTGCCGCTGGCCGTCAGCACGGGTGCGGGCTCGGCCAGCCGTCACGCCATCGGTACGGGCGTTATCGGAGGCATGCTCGCGGCAACGTTCATCGCGACCTTCTTCATTCCGATGTTCTACCGCCTGATCGCCTGGAAGGCGCCGAAGCCTGCGGATAGCCTGCAAGCGGCTCACGGCAACAGCGCGTCGATCGTTCCCGGCGAGTAAAGTCGGTCTTTCGAACAACGGGTCGGCGCGGACATGATGTCCACGCCGGCCCGAACTGTTTCTGGGCCTAAACCATTTCTGGGGTGGAGCGGACTCGCTGCGACTGCGTGCGGATCTTCTTAACGTCGCAACGCTAATATGCACCCGCACACATGTTCTCTAACCCCCAGGGACCTTACATGAAGACGATTATCGTCGGGGCGCTTCTTGCCGCCCTCATACCCGGCGTCAGTCAGGCCAAGACGCTTGCATTCCCGAGCGACGCGCCCATCGCGCAAATCGCCATTCCCGACAGCTGGGAACCCGAGGAAACCGAAACCGGCATCCAGGCGACGTCCGATGACTCGGCCATCTATCTCTCGATCGACGTCGCCGACGAAAAGAGCACGGACAAGGTCATCGACGACGCCATCGCCTTTCTTGAAAAGAACGGCGTGAAGGTTGACGGCTCGACACAGAAGAAGTCCGACGAGCCGATCAACGGCATGGACATGACCAACTTCGACTGGACCGGCACCGACAATGACGGCGCCGTCAATATCGGCCTCTCGCTGCTCTCACCGAAACCAGGCAAGCTGCTCGTCATCACCTATTGGGGATCGCAGGGGACACAGGAGGCACATGGGCCTGAACTCCAGGCGATCATCAGCTCCCTGAAACCAGCAGCCGAGTAATATCGCGCGGGCACGGCTCTGCCGTGCCTGCCTTTGCTCCCGAGGTCACCGTGCGCTTCTTCAAATCCTGTCTTATTTTTTCCATGCTGTCGGCCGCGAGCCCGTCATGGGCCGACGCGTACAAGGCCGTCAGCAACACGGCCATGTCGGTCACCGGCGACATCTCGATGGACGACTTCAGCATCACCTTTGAAACGGGTGACGAGCTGTCGTTCTCCAATCTGGTCGCCGATCACTTCATCGTCGATGGCGAGCGTGTACCGGCTTCGGTCTATCGAGTGGCCGATCCTTCCGACCCCGAGTTACTGAACGGTAATCGTCTCTGTGGATCCGGGCCGGTCACCTATGTCGTGGATTGGTCCGCCGGAGATGGCTTGGCCGCTATCGCGGTGTTTACCGGTCATCATGCGCCGAAAAGCTCCGACGAAATGTGCGCGTCCTACACGTTCGAGGAAGGCGTCGAGGAGTGAGCGCGCTGAAGCGGTTATAGCGGGACCGGTGCGGCGGGCACCACGTCATAAGGCACCTTGGCCTCATCGGCCGCGGCGATAAAGGCGAGGCGCGCATCTTCCGGCGATGCCTTGCCGATCGCGACGCCGTCGCACACTTCCAGGGCGGAAAAGTAGGCCTTGCCCTCTGCGACCGGCCAGGCGGTAAAAAGCATTTTGAGCGCCTCACGAGTACTGGTGACCGTGTAAACGGCGCCGGTACGACGGCAGGCGACCAAAACAGGGATCGTCCATGGTCTCGTGTCCAACGCTTTCTACCCCTCGAAGCGCATTTTGTTGGCGATAGCCCGTGTGGGGCTGCCAGCGCGCTCTTAATATATAGCATGTTCTTAATGCATCAAGCGTGGGTGCACGTGGTGCAGTTGTCTGCGGACGTGAAAAACCCGGTGCGAGGGGCTGCACCGGGCTTTTTGGTTGGACTGCATTGGGCTTGCTGATCCAGCAACGCGGATTTCAATACGTTGCGCAGATAAAACCCCCCAGCTGCAGAAAAGTTCCCAAAGAATATCGAGTGCTCATTCTTGCACATTGTCAGGTCAGCAGAACAACTGCGGGCCTGCTATTCCTCCACAACGCCGTTCATCAGCCCATCGAAAACTTCCAGCATAGCGTCGGCAATCGCTTGGCCGAGCGCGTTGCCAGCCTGGCCGATCTCCGTGTCACCCATGTCTCGCGCCGCAAGCGCGAGCGCCGTTCCCTGTTCGCTGACAATCAGCTTGGCGCGCTCGATCGCCCAAAGCGAGAAGTCGTTGCGGTTGTCGATCGTTACGGTTTCCGGTTCCATGGCCAATTCCTCTCGTTGGTTTGCGCGCTTATTAGCCTCTTTGCCGGGGATTTCGAAGCACAATCCTCAATACGGGCGACAGCGCACTCATGTCACGAGTAGGTAGCGGGGCATTCGCTTGCCACATCCACGGCAGGCGAGTGTACCACATTATAACAGTCGAACCGTCAGTTGGGATCGAGGTTCTTCATGCTGCGGCGCTTGTGTCGCAGTTCAACGATCTGGCGCATCTGTGCCAGCCTAAGTTCCAGCGCTGTCCTGTCCATCGAAGGGGGCAGCTTGCTGAGTTCATCCGCAAGGATATCAATCTCCTTGAGGAGGAACGGTAAATCGAAACCTTCATGTTCCATGTTTTCCGCCATGCCATTCATGCAAGCGATTCTTGCCTGCATCGATTTACATGCTTCGCTGTCACGGCTAGGCGAGTCTCGTTCAACGTTCTTAATATCCAATAAACTATAGCCAGTAGCGTGCCGAAATGACACCGCGCCGTGCCAAGAGAGCACGAACGCTCACGTTTTCCTACCCGGCACTTGGTCCGTGTTGATTAACGCGTTCGAGCGGCCGATGTTTTCGACCGCTCTATGGCATGTTCGGATTGTGACGGGCCCAGTCGGTCCCGGCCCTAGTAGACGTCGCGAACGTATCGCTTCTGTCGCTTCAATTCGTTGACGTAGGTCGTCGCGGCATCAGCGGAATGGCCGCCGTGGACGGCAATGATGTCGTGCAGGGCGTGATCCACGTCGCGCGCCATTCTGGTTGCATCGCCGCAAACATAGAAGTGCCCGCCCTCTTCCAGCCACGCGTAGAGCGCCTTGCCGTTCTCGCGCATGCGGGTCTGCACGTAGATCTTTTCCTGCTGGTCGCGGGAAAAGGCCAGATCGAGCCGCGTCAGCAGCCCGGCGCTGCTCATCGCAGCAAGCTCCTCTTCGTAGATGAAATCGTCCGCCCGGTGTTGGTCGCCGAAGAATAGCCAGTTCCGACCCGTCGCGCCGCACGCCAGCCGCTCCTGCAGGAAGGCCCGGAACGGGGCGATGCCAGTGCCGGGGCCGACCATGATAACAGGGGTAGAATCATCCGAGGGAACGCGGAATGCCTTGTTCTGCGACACGAAGATGCCGGCCAGATCGCCTTCTGTTCGATCCGCCAGATAGGTCGAGCAGACCCCGCCATGCTCGCGGCCGTTGGTGGTGTAGCGCACGCTGGCAACGGTCAGGTGCACGCGTCCCTCGGCAGCAAGCGGGCTCGAGGAGATCGAGTAGGCGCGGTGCTGCAGCGGCTTCAGCAGACCGACGAAATCGGCGGCGCTCATCGCGTTCTCGGGGAGCAATTGCAGGAGGTCGAGACTGTCCTTGCCCCACAGCCAGTTCTCCAGCGCTTGCCTGTCCCCATGGCGCAGGATATGGCTGAGCTCTTCGTGGCTGGCGCGCCTTTCGATCTCCGCGATCAGCTCGCGCGAAGGCGTGAAAATCTCGAAGCTGGTCGTCAACTCTCGGCCCAGGGGCTGGGCGAGGCCGGAAACGGCCGCTTCCGCGTCGGCACCCAAGCGCTCCAGAATGGCCGAAACAAGGGCCGGATTGTTTACTGGCATGACGCCCAGCGCATCGCCAGCTTCGTAAACCAATCCGCTATCGCCAAGATCGAACTCGAAATGCCGGATCTCCTTTGCGGATCGGGCGCCCGAAAGCAACCGGTTGACGGCAAGGGTCGCGGGATAGGGCGACTTCCTGTTCCATTGCGACTTCTCGCGGACAGGCAGGGCCGTCGCTTCGGCCAGTTCCGCCGGCTCTGCGGCTCCGCCGTCGATCGCTGCTGCGACCGGCAGGGCCCCGCCCACCCAGGCCGATGCGGCATCCTCGTAATCCACGTCGCAATCCAGGCGGTCCGCCATCCGGCGGGCGCCGAGCTGCTCCAGCCGGGTGTCGATCAGCTTTCCCGCCTGGCAGAAGCCATCATAGCCGGTGTCGCCGAGCGCCAGCACGCCGAAGTTCATGGCTTCAAGCCTAGGAGCGCTGTCGGCCGAAAGCGCCTCCCAGAAGAGTTGCGCATTATCAGGCATCTCGCCTTCGCCATAGGTGGATACAACCACAATAACCCGCTTCATCGTTGCGAAGCGAGCCATGTCGATATCGTCGAGCGCCTCGACCACCGGCTGCATCCCGGCGGCCCGGGCAGCCGCCGCCGCATCCATGGCCACACCCTCGGCATTTCCGGTCTGCGTGCCATAGAGGATATGCAGTGGGCTTGATGCCTGCTGCTGCGGCGCTGTCGCTACGGCGTTGCTGCCGTCACCATCCATTGCCAGGCGAGAGTGGAGTCCAGCCAGGAAGCCGGAAAGCCAGGCGCGCTGGTCGCCATTGAAGGGGGCGTCTGCGGGGACATAGGGCACTTTCATCGTCACACTCGGCTTGTTCTGGCAGATGTCGTCAGGTCGGAGACGGCGCGCTTGGCGAACAGCTCCTCGAAGCTCGGCAGGCGCCCGATCCTTTCGATGTTGCGGGCATGCTGGTGGATGATCCAGCCGTAGGTGCCGGGGCTATCCATAGACAGGATGTTGCGGCGCGCCAGCGCCTCCTTGTAGTCGGCGAGCCGCTTGGCGGCGATCATCACCGCCAGCTGTTCGTCGCTGTGGCCATCTATAGCGTCGCGTGCGTGCCGCACCAGCTTGCTCATCAGGGCGAAGTCCTCCGTCAGGATGAGGTTTCGCACAGCCTTCTCTACGGCTGGCTCGGATGGTCCGAGTGCGTTGGGCACACGCGCCATCGCCAGCCCCTGCGCCATGGAAAGCACGGTGTAATTGTTGAGAAGCGCGAACATCTCGTCCGTGTCAGTCTCCCCGTAGCCGGGCACCCGGCCGTTGAGCACCGGCTTGCGGTCGCGGTAGGCCAGCTTGAACTTGCGGACCTGATGGGCAGCCAGCGCCGAGGCCAGTTCCTCGATCAGCTCCTTGCGTGCCTTTGCCTTCAGGATCGCGTCGCTATCCTGGTACAACAGCAGCGCCCGTGGCATGCCATAGACGAAATTGTGCTGTTCGCTCTCCCAGTTCTCCAAGAGCCAGCGCGCCTTGGACGAGCCGGTCGCAGTCAGGTGCCAGGTGAGCAGCATGTGCACGGCTTGGCTATGGATTGCCGCTTCATCGCCTTTGTCGGAGATCGAGCCGAGCAGGATCGAGTCGTGACTGACCTTCTTCGGCAGATCGCCATAGGGGTCGTACTGATAGACGAAGCCGCCGCTCATGCCATTGCCGAAGCCCTTGCCGAAGCTTCCGAGGTTGAGAACCGCGCCATTCGTCATGTATTCGCAGCAGAAGTCGCCGACGCCCTCGACAACTGATGTCGCGCCGGAATTGCGGACGGCAAAACGGTCCCCGGCCTGGCCTTCCACGAAGGTGCGGCCGCCGGTGGCGCCGAAGAGCGCGAAGTTGCCGATCAGCACGTTGCCGCCCGCCTCGTCGGAGCCGCCGCCCGGCGACTTGACGACGATGGTGCCACCGCAGGCACTCTTGCCAACGCCGTCATTGCAGGTGCCGGTATGGGTGAGCACCATGCCGTCATTGCAGAACGCGCCGTAGGATTGCCCGGCCGAACCCGAGGTCGCGATATTGACCGATCCGGGCTCGAGGAAGCGGCGGCCGCGCTCGTCCCGGCGAACGGCCGGCAGGGTGGCTGCCGTGGCGGCATCGATCTCGTAGTTCAGGATCCGCTCGATATCGACCGCCAGCTGCCCGCCGACGCTCTTGTTGCAGTTGTTGAGGAAGCGGTTGCCGCCGAGTTCGACGGTCGCCTTGCCGTTTTCGATCAACGCCGACTGCACGAGCTCGAGGAAGCCATCATCGACGGTGTAATCCTTCTCCATATAGACGGGGTCGGTAATCTTCACCTCCTCGACCACGCAAAGCATCGCGCGGAGGTCAAGCTGCCCGACGCTCGAGGGGTGATCGAGGAGATGAAGGAGGTCGGAACGCCCGCGCGCCTGGCGCAGCGACGGCAGGCCGAGCGATGCCAGGAGCTCGCGGGTCTCGTGGGCGATGTTGAGCAGATACTGCGCAAGCGCCCTCGGATCGCCGTTGAAGACCTCCTGGTTGGTGGTCAGCCCGGCCGGGCACTTGATGTTGCAGTTCTTCGCCATGACGCATTTCAGCATCATCAGCGCGGTGGTGCCGAACTCGAAGCTGTCGCCTCCAAGCAAAGCAGACTTGATGACGTCGCTGGCCGTCTGGTGCGCGCCCGAGCAACGCAGCGTGACCTTTTCGCGCAAGCCATTGGCGCAAAGCGCCTGGTGAACCTCGGCGATGCCGATCTCGGCGGCGCGTCCGGTGTATTTCAGGCTGGTGACGGCAGCGGCACCGGTGCCGCCGGTGTTGCCGGCGACATTGATGACGTCGGCTCCCGCTTTGGCGACGCCGACGGCGATCGTGCCGATCCCCTCCGACGAGACGAGCTTGACGACGACGCGTACACGCGCCGCCTTGGCGTCATGGATGAGCTGCGCCAGATCCTCGATCGAATAGGTGTCGTGATGAGGCGGAGGCGAGACGAGTTCGACGCCGGGCGTGCCGCCACGGGCAGCCGCAATCTCCACGGTCACCTTGGGGGAGGGGAGCTGGCCGCCTTCGCCGGGCTTGGCGCCCTGGCCGATCTTGATCTCGATCTCCTCCAGCATCGGATCGGCCAGATAGCCCGCCCATATGCCGAAGCGCCCGGAGGCGAACTGCTTGATCTTGGACGCGCGGATCGTTCCGTAGCGCGACAGATGCTCACCGCCCTCGCCGGAGTTCGACATGCCGCCCGCCATGTTGGTGCCGTGGGCGACCGCTTCGTGAGCGGCGGCCACGAGCGCGCCGTGGCTCATGGCGCCGGAGGCAAGCAGCGGCGTGATCTCGCTTGCGTTCTGGACGTCGCAAAGCGGAATGCTGGCGGGCGCGGTGCGCAGCAGCGAGAGGTAGTCGCGGGCTTGTCCTGTTGCCTGTACGGCAAGAGCGCCGGCTTCCAGCCAGTGGCCGACGATGTCGCTTTCGAAGCGCTTCACCAGCGATTGTGCAAGCGCAGAAAGCAGCGTCAGCTGGCCGCCATTGGAGGCCGTCAACCGCAGCCGGAACTCGTCGTTACCGGTCCGTTCGCAGGCAAGGCCGCGCACCATGAAGGCGTTGTTCCCAATGCGGGAAAATCGGCCCATCTCGCGCCTGAAATCCTCGGCATTGCTGCAAAAGCTGACATCGGCGGGCAGATCCAGCACATCTCGCAATGCCGCTGGGCGCCTCATGCGCTCTTCCATCATCATGCGGGCGAAGGCGCGGTAGCCGGGCGTGATCTCGAAGCGGTCGATCGCCTCGGGTGTCAGCTTTTCGAAGCTGGTGCTGTAATAGGCGGCGTCGTTGAGGCCGAAGGCATCTTCCAGCCGGTTGAGCGGCAGGAGCCGAAAGAATTCGGACTGGTCGGTGTCGCTGGCCATCCGCTCGAAATCAATCTTCTCCTCGGTCATGTCGACGAACCCACGCACCGCGGTCGTGCCGTAGGAGTGACCGGCGCCCTCGGCGCGCTCCTTGAAGAGACCGAGCAGCGGGATAGCGTTTTCACCGGTGACTGTGAGCGCCCGCATGTGCCAGTCGCACACCGCCTGAGCGATGACGGTGAAGTTCACGCCACCAACAGGGGTCTTCACATTCGGGAAATAGCGGCGCAGCACGGGATCGTTGGTGTCGAGGAAGTTGGGCTCGAAGAATTCACCGGCGATGTAGCTTTCGGCCGTGCACAGACCAACCTTGCCCATCGTCTTCATCAGCGACTTTTCCGCCGCCTTGGCGAAGCGCTTGAACGCTTTGTCGGCGTCGGCGCCGAACTTCTCCTCGGCCCGGAACTGAACGCCGAGCGGATAAACGGCGGAGGCACCGAAGCCAAGCGCAGCGGCAATATGATGAGACGAGGAGATCTGGCCGCTCTCTGCGATGATAGAGACCCGCAGGCGAAGGCCGGTCTCGATCAGGCGCTGGTTAAGCGCGGAGATGACGATGATCATCGGCAGGGCCGCGCGGTCGCGCGCCACATGGCGATCGGTGACGACGGCGATGCCGCCCTCTTCGGCCGCGAAGGCCTCCACCGCGTCGCACAACCTGGAGATCGCGTCCTCCAGCGCCTGCTCGTTGGCCTTGGGATCGCCGGCAACGGGCGTGTAGAGCATCTCGAAGCGGCGCAACGGCGTCTCGCGCTGCTCGCGGATCTTCAGCATGTCGAGATGGGTGAGGATCGGCGAGCGCACGACGATCTGCCGGGCGGCTTTGGCGCCGATGTTCGGCTTGGCGCCAAGCGCGACGCGCAGGGTCATGCCGTCGGCTTCGCGGATGCTGTCGAGTGGCGGGTTGGTGACCTGGGCAAAACGCTGCGAGAAATACTTGGCGACGCCGCCTTCCTGGTCGGAAAGGGCGTTGATCGCATTGCCGTAGCCCATTGCCGAGATCTTCTCGGCGCCCGTCGCCAGCATCGGATCCATCAGGAACTTGAAGCTTTCCTGATTGTGCGAATAGGCGACGTAGCGCTGATGACGCTCCAGATCGCCATTGTAGCGGAGCGGGGATCCCTGCTGGTCGGCCGGTATTTCGGTCAGGTCCTCAAGGCGGATGCGGGCCTCGGTGAGAAGCGTTTTGTAGTCGCGCTGCGCCGCCAGCATCTCGAGCGCTTCCGATGTCGAGAAGGATCGGCCGGCCGCGTGATCGAAATAGAGCATGCCGCCGGCCTCGATCCGGCCACGCCGGAGAACGCTCTCGGGCGGAAAGGCGATCTGGCCCGCTTCAGACATGACGCAGAGATAGTCGGATGTCTCGACGGTGCGCAGCGGCCGCAGGCCGAGACGGTCAAGCCTGGCGCCGACAATCGTGCCGTTGCCGAAGATCAGCGCTGCCGGGCCGTCGTTCTTCTCCTCGTAGAGCGAGAAGTATTCGAACATCGCCCTGACGTCGTCGGACAGCGTCTCGTCATTCTCCCAGGCCGGTGGCATCATTGAGACGACGGCGGTGACGAGGTCGAGGCCGTCTTCCATGACGCGGCTCTGCAGGGTCTGATCGAGACGGCAGCTGTCTGATTGGCCCTTCGGGCGGATGATCGGGGAATTGCGGGCGAGCGCGATCGCAGCCTCGGAGAGGCGGTTCTTCTTGTCGGTATTCAGTTCGCCATTATGGGCCATCAGCCGGAAGGGCTGGGCCATGGACGGGTGCGGGTCGGTGTTGGTGGAAAAGCGTGTGTGGAAATACATGGTGTGGATTTCGTGCGCGGGATCCACGAGGTCGCGGAAGTAGGGCAGAACTTCGTTGGAGTTCAGCCGACCCTTGAAGACCTGGGTGCGGGCGCTGAGCGACAGGGGATAAAAGCCGGCCAGAGCCGGATCGGTATAGGCAACGGCTTCGATGGCAAGCAGTGCCTTGTGGATGCGCCAGTCGAATTCGGCCGGCGTCTTCGCCGTCTTAGGAGCTGCGAACACCCATTGGCGGATCGGCAGCTGATAGCGCATGGCGATCGGGCGGATCGCGTCATTGTCAACAGGTACGTCTCGAACGAGAAGCACGGGTAAGCCCTCATCGGCCAACGCCGCCCCGATGATATCGGCCGCGCGCTGGTGCTCATTCGGGTTATTTGGGAGGAAGAAGTTGCCGACGCCGAAACGACCGGCTGCGAGATCCTGCTTGCCGGTGAGGCCGCGGAAGAAGGAGAGGGAGAGATCAACAGAGATGCCGGCGCCATCGCCGACGCCCTCCGCCGACATGCCGCCACGATGCGGGACGGCGCAGAGCGCCTCGTGGCCCCTCTTCAGCACGTCGTGGGTCTGAACGCCGTCCTTGCGGGTAATGAAGCCGACACCACAGCTGCTCTTGTCTTCACTGATGTCGTAGAGGCCAGTAACCCGATCTTGTGCGCTCATCTGCCCGTCTCCCTTGGTCGCGCCTTGGCGCGTGTCGTTTCAGTCCTGCAGGCGGAGCCGCAGGTGACCTGGCACGCTCCTCCGCTGGCGATTTAAAGGCGTTTTTTATTGGCGGTATGCGTGGACGCACGCGTGGCGGCCGGCTGCGCAATCGCTGCCGTGAGGACCGTCACTTTGCTATTGCCGCGTGCTGTCATCGTCAAAATCG